>JBEVEQ010000114.1:0-3364 GCA_040512715.1 Paenisporosarcina sp.
ATTTCTTTTCAAACGCTTGTTCATGGATGACCATCGTGTCTGCTATAAAATCATGTAATCCTTGTTTACTTGGAGTAAATCCAACAATCCAATAGAGTGGCCATATCGTTGCTGAAAAAAAACGGCCAATCCATTCCCGAAACAGTATGGTTGATAGAGATAGTTTGTCTTGCTGCTTAATCGAAACGATTCGAATACCAAAAATCATTTTTCCAACCGTTTGTTTAAAAAACATCGTCATCAAAATAAAGTATAAATAAAAGATCAAGCTTGTAATAATTCCGATTGGTGCGTACCAAGTCGTTCCTTGGAAATCCCAATTAAAAATGTGGAATAAAGGATAGACAAATATACTTGATACCGAGTAAATCACGATTAAATCAATTAGATATGCCCAAAAACGAGTCCAAAATCCTGCAGGCTTTGGAACAAAACGATCATACATTTCAAATTGTACATTCTCCTTTTGAATAGGAGAAGTGGATTTATTTTCACTTGGAATAGTTGTTTCCGTATTTTCGCTCATCGTGTCATCCTCCTTACTTCTCACCATAAATGTACATCATTCTTGGTGCATGGTAATCAGCTAGTAATTTTCCAATCAATTGATTTTCAACATTACCACCAAATAAGGATTGTGCTTTTAACGAGAATAAGCTCGCTAAATCTTGAGAATAACCATATTCAATAACTTGAGCGTCTTCTAAATCAAAATCTTTTCGAACAGCCGAGATGACATCTTCCAAATAACCAAACTCATCAGCTAAACCTACTTCAATTGCTTGTCGACCGTTCATGATTCTACCATCTGCAACAGCTTTTACTTCTGCTTCAGTCATTCCTCTACCTTCTTCAATAATGTCAACAAACGACTTATACGAATCATTGATCATATCTTGTAGCATCGCACGTTCATCCTCAGTCATATCACGCGTTGGACTCATAATATCTTTATATGGACCCGTTTTAATTGTCACAAAATCAATACCATATTTTTCAGCAAGATCACCGTAATTGACACTTTCCATAATAACTCCAATAGATCCTGTAAGTGTTTCCTTATTCACAAAAATCTTGTCAGCTGGCGCTGAAATATAATAACCTCCAGAAGCGGCCATACTGCCCATTGATACATAAAATGGAACGCCAACTTCCTTTTGAATCTCAACAATCTTATCGTAAATTTGTGCTGATTCAACAACTCCACCACCTGGTGAATTAACTTGCAAGACAACTGCTTTAACATTATCATCTTCTTTTATCATTTCAAGCTGACTCATAAAGAACTGATGATCGTAACCAACAGCTCCAAATAGAGATGATGCACTTCCTGTATCTTGAATGACGCCATCAACTGTTAATACAGCAATTTTTTCGTTCATGCTACCTTCCTCAAGAACCGTTTCTGTAAATTCAGATTCTGGTAAAGCAAGCATTTCTTCAAAGCTGCTTGACCAACTGTTACTGAAAGCCAAAGATGCCATATTGACGACAACCGATATTCCAAGTAGTAATGCAGCAGCACCTAATGCAATCCAACGTTTTGTGTTCATAAATCTATTTCCTCCTTAGTGTCTACAAAAAGTTATACGAATACGATGTCGAAATGTTTCAGAAAATGCTAAAATAACGACAAGTATTCTTTGAAAGGGGTACAAATATACATGTCTGAACGTACACATATATTTATTTATTCAAAACATGATGAAGCTTCTTTAGCTAATAAAAATACACTTACTGACACCATTCACAATTTTGGATATTCGGTTGTTGAAGATGAAAATGATGCTAATATTATTGTAAGTTTAGGTGGAGATGGAGCGTTTTTACAAGCTGTGCGTAAAACGGGTTTTAGACAAGATTGCTTATACGCAGGTATTTCTACTACAGGTTCACTCGGTATGTATTGCGATTTCCATTTTAACGACTTAGAAAACATGATTCATGATGTTCAAAATGCGGAAATTGAAGTACGTCGCTATCCTATCTTACAAGTATTTGTAGATGAGAATCCACCTTTTTATTGTTTAAATGAATTCAGTATTCGTTCAAATATAACGAAAACCTTTGTTTTAGATGTACATATTGACGATTTCCATTTCGAAACCTTTCGTGGAGACGGCATGATTATTGCCACTCCTACCGGCAGCACTGCTTACAATAAGTCGGTTAATGGAGCAGTTGTAGATCCTTTACTACCATGTTTACAAGTATCTGAACTTGCCTCTGTTAATAGTAACAAATTTAGAACATTAGGCTCATCTTTCATATTGAGTGGTCAACGTTTACTTACACTTAAACTTCATCAAAACGGAAATGTTTACCCCACAATGGGGATGGATAATGAGGCGCTAAGTATTCAACATGTAGATGCTGTCAAAATCCAATTAAGTGATTTGGTTGTAAAAACGGTTAAGATAAAAACTAATTCTTTTTGGGAAAAAGTGAAGAGAATATATTTATAAAACGAAAGCAGACGTGAAATCAATTCACATCTGCTCTTTTTTAATTTACTGCTAAAGATTTTAATTTTCGAGCTCTTGTCTCCATAACCTTGGAAGCGGTAAATAGTAATAAGGCGATCCAAATGAATGAAAATGAAATAACATCAATTAATTCAAACGATTCTCCATATATTATGACTCCTAAAAACAACATACATGTGGGAGCGATGTATTGCAAAAAACCAACCATATATAATGGTATATTTTGAGCACCTTTCGTAAACAATAGCAAAGGGATTGCTGTTGCAGCACCTGTCATTATTAGAAGAAAATCGGTTTGTAATGTGTCATGTAATAAAACGGCTTCTCCAGTAAAAAATAAATAAACGTAAAAAATTAAAGCAAATGGCATTACAAACATTGTTTCTATGGTAAGTCCGCGTAGGGCATCAAGTTGAATGGTTTTTTTCATTAAACCATATAATCCAAAACTAATGGCTAATGTGAATGCTACCCAAGGGAATCTTCCATAAGAAATAGTCAAGATTAGCACGCCAATTGCAGCAATGATAAATGCTGCCGTTTGAGCTTTCGTTAATCTTTCCTTTAAAAAGAAAAATCCTAATAAGACTGTAACTAGTGGGTTTATGTAATAACCTAAACTGGTTTCAACCATATGATTGGAATTAACGGACCAAATATACAATAACCAATTGCCTGTAATTAAAAAGGATGCGCTAAACAAACTCCAAAAAGCTTTTTTATTTTTCCACAAAGTACTTAAATCACTTCGTAAAGTCGAAAAATTCCCCATCATGACAACAATTATAAACGTAAAAAAGAATGCCCATAACACGCGACTTGTTAAAATTTCTGCACTTGGAACATGTTGCAACCACTTCCAATAAATCGGTAGAACT
>JBEVEQ010000124.1:0-3152 GCA_040512715.1 Paenisporosarcina sp.
TTACCTTTAACGTGAGTCTTCAGGATTTTTTTTCAATAAATCTTTTAATTCCTCGATAAATACGTTGATATCTTTAAACTGTCGGTATACTGATGCAAATCGAACATATGCCACTTCATCAATTTTAGCTAAGCGGTCCATCACCATTTCGCCAACCTCTTCTGACTTCACTTCCGAATTCCCAATACGTCGTAAATCTTTTTCAATCGAAAATACAACATTTTCGAGTACATCTAAAGAAACGGGGCGTTTTTCACAAGCACGAATAAGCCCGCGTAATACTTTTTCGTGACTAAACTCTTCTCGGGATCCATCTTTTTTCACAACGATTAATGGCATTTCTTCTACTTTCTCAAAAGTAGTAAAACGAAAACCACAATCTTCACACTCTCTTCTTCTACGTATTGCTTTATTGTCATCGACAGGTCTTGAATCGACTACTCTTGTTCCATTGTATTGACAGCTTGGGCATCTCATATGATAATCTCCTGATTTCGTAATTCTCTTAATTAATTTATTATATCAAACATTTGCCCATAAAATCGAAAAAGCAGAGGAATTTCTCCCTCTGCTAGCTCGTCTATATCTTTAAATGTTATGCATGTGCTGTTACGAGAGCTTTACCCGCTTTAATTGGACCCATACCACGTGGTAGTTCCATCATTTCACGAGTTTGTGAACCAAGTGCATCTGCAATGTATTCTGCAGCTATCGTTGGATCTAAATCGCCACATGTATATACATCGATACTAGCGTAACCGTGTTCTGGGAAGCTATGAATCGTTAAATGTGACTCGGAAATAATAACAACTCCGCTTACACCCTGTGGTGCAAATTTGTGGAATGCTACTTCACGTACTTCCGCTCCTGATTTCAGTGCTGCATCAACAAATGTTCTTTCGATAAAATTCACATCGTTTAATTTGTCAAATTCACATTCCCAAAGTTCTGCAATAACATGACGTCCCATTGTTTCCATGGTTCGTTTTCCCCCTTTAATAAAAAAATTTAAGAATCTTGTAACCTTCTTAAAGTTTGACTACCACGGGGGAAAGTTAGTCCAAAGAGGTCCTAACCCTTTAAGTAGTCCGCATGTACAAACGAAGTACACGAATGTCATTATATGATGTTTTAATTATCAATGCAAGATAAAGAACTAAAAAAATTCATATTATTTTATATTGACTTAGAGTTAAAACTATCTCATTCTCTTAAAATAGAAAACACCCATCCTATCAATTGATAGAATGAATGTTTAAATTAAGCTTGAACTTTTTCTTTAAGTGCAGAGCCAACTTTTTTCGTTAAGCCAACAACGCGTGCAGAATAACCCCATTCATTGTCGTACCAAGCAAGAACTTTCACTTTTCTTGATCCCATTACCATTGTTGTTAGACCATCAATAATCGCTGAATGTGGATTTGTATTAAAATCAATAGATACTAGTGGCTCATTCGTGAATCCAAGTACACCTTTCATGTCTCCTTCTGATGCGCGAATAAACGCATTGTTAACATCTTCGACTGTTACATCTTGTTGAAGATCAACAACTAAATCGACAAGAGATACATTAGGAGTTGGTACACGTAGTGACAGTCCATGAAGTTTACCTTTCAACTCTGGCAACACTAATGATAATGCTTTAGCGGCTCCTGTTGAAGTAGGAATAATGGATTGCGCACATGCTCGAGCCCGTCGTAAATCTTTATGGGGATTATCTAAATTTTTCTGATCGTTTGTATAGGCGTGGACGGTTGTCATTAATCCGTTTTCAATTCCAAAAGTATCATTCAATACTTTAGCAACTGGAGCAAGACAATTCGTAGTGCAGCTAGCATTTGAAATAATATCATGTGCTTTAATATCTAATTTCTCATCATTTACACCCATCACGATTGTTACATCTTCATTTTTACCAGGAGCTGTTAGAATTACTTTTTTAGCACCCGCTTCTAGATGTAAAGCTGCTTTTTCACGATCATTAAATTTACCTGTTGCTTCAATAACAATATCGATATTCATTTCTTTCCAAGGTAATTTCAATGGATCGCGATCACTTACTAATTGGACTCTTTTGCCATTCACAATGAGAGCATTTTCTTCAATTTCTATTTCACCAGAAAAGGTACCGTGATTTGTGTCATACTTAATCAAATGTGCTAACGTTTCAGGTGGATAACTGGCATTAATTGCCACAATATTTAGATCATCTTCAAGAATAGCTTGTCTGAAAACCATACGGCCAATACGGCCAAAACCATTAATAGCAATAGAAGCTAGCATTAAAAATCCTCCTACATGTATGTTATACAGTTAAAACTTTATCCGTAAATTAGTATAACACATATTAAATTTAGGTAAACACTTTCACGTAAACCAAGAGAAGTTCTACTTTTCTGAATTATGCGAATAAATATTCCATAGTTTTAAAATGATATCTAATTGTTTTTTTGAGTCTTCAATTGAACCGTTATTATAAATCACAGCGTCTGCCCCTTTTTCCTTTTCTGATAAAGGTAACTGTGATTTAATTCTTGCTTCAGCCTCTTCTTTAGATAAGTTATTGCGGTTCATTAATCGTTCCAATTGAACATCCTCTGTCACCGATACAACTAATATTTTTTCCACTAAATGCTGAAGACGACTTTCAAAAAGAAGTGGAATATCCATAAAGAATGTTATAATTCCCTTTTTAGTTAAATCATCACGTTGTTTTAACATTTCTCTACGAATTGCAGGATGCATAATATCATTTAACTGTTTACGCTTTACCGGCTGATGAAAAATCATTGCTCCCAATACTTCGCGATTAAGTGTTCCGTCAGCAAGAAGCACTTCATTGCCGAAATGGATTGCAATTTCTTGCAGAGTTTCACTTCCAAGTTCTACAACTTGTCTTGCTACAATATCAGCATCAATAATGAAGAAACCTTTTTCTTGTAACATTTTTGAAACCGTGCTTTTTCCACTTGCAATACTTCCTGTTAATCCTATAATCATGATTACCTTCACCCTTTAGCGTTGACATGATGAACAATACCAGGAATTTCGTCCTCCGAGCACTTTTTGCTTGACTGGTTGACCACATGAAGGACATGTCTTTCTCCCATATATTTGTAACCGATTTTGCATACTTCCTGCCTCACCATTTA
>JBEVEQ010000132.1:0-9061 GCA_040512715.1 Paenisporosarcina sp.
TTAAATCCTCTAAATGTGTCGGTTTCTTCTACATAATCCTCTTTTAACAAATGCTCATGAGTCAATGTTAGTTTTACCACATCGCTACTTAATTCCTGTAATTCAAACGTGACGACAGTTGGCTCCTTCCGAGTCGTCACATCGCCAACACTTTCCCATGTATAGGTCATCTTTTGATATGGTTCATAGTTCAAAATTTCTCCATAATCGGTTACTTCACCTCGAGAATATTCGACACGCGAGCCCACTTGCCACTCCGATTGAATGGCCGTCCCAAAAAAATATTGCTCAGTGTGTTGAGTATTTGTTAACGCATCCCACACTTTTTCTGCAGTTGAAGAAATATAAGTTACATATTGAAAAGTAGTTGTTTTCATAAAAATCCTCCAATAGTTGTTGTAACTGTTATAGTTCGCTTTCCAATGGAAAAATCCTTTATTGGTAAGCATATATCTCGAATAGAAAATGAAAAGGCCGCTGATTATCAGCAGCCTCTTAACATTAACTATGTAGATTTTAAACTCAGTAAAATAAGAAGGATTCCACTGAATAGGCATATAGTTCGTGTGAAAGAAATTTTTTCTGTAAGACCAGCTAGCCCAATTCCAGTTGTCACAATTAATATTACAGGACCCACTAATGCTAGTAACGAATTGATATAAAGTGCTTTCTCCAGATTATTATATTTTAACATCAACATAGCAGCAGTGATTTCGATACTTCCTGAAATTATTCTCAATGCAATCATGAAAAATAGTGCCTTTTCAATAAACCCGAACACCTAATCACCCTTTGAATTTTCATTCGATAGTAACTATATGCAGCGAAAAGGTATTCTAATGACACTTCTAAATAGGGTATTTTGAAACCAGAGAAATCGACAATCTAAGTTTTTATTTTACAGAGATATTTAGTTTATTTCGGTTTCCTATGTACATAAAAATAGTTCCTAATATAAATAGCAATAGTACTGATAAGTACCAGGGGAGCTCCGTAATCACTTCGCCAAAAGCTGTGTATAAAATAGCGGGCATAATAACCCCTAGCATGGAAAAAATCATATATTCCTTAAGCGTCTTAGACATTTCGATTAAATATAATGAAAGTAAATGGAAATGGACAAATGGCATGATTCGTAAAATCATCACTTGGCTAACTGATAGGGAGTTGTCTTTAAACATTTTCTCCTTCAGTTTCGTAATCTTTGCACGGAACTTAGGAAACTTCATAACTAGTAAATAAGAAACCAAACTCATCAGAGAAAGCCCGATAAAAGACAAGATGGCACCCTCAAAGAAACCGAATAATACTCCACCTGCGATACAGACTACAATGACAGGCAAGAAGAAAAATGGCCGCAACAAATGTAGTAAGACAAATAGAATGGGAGCTAACCACCCAGCACTTTCGAGGAAGGTTTGAAGGGTTTTATCAAATTGATCCATATATACCCTCCTGAAATTGGTACTAATTATTTTAAAGGAAGAATACCCTAACAGTCCCTTTTTTACAATTATCTTCTTTCTATTGCCCTAAAGTCTTATAAATGATTAGGTATTCTAGAATTTATGCCGATATATTTAAATTATGCACCTAATAAAACATCACAAGTAATTCTTGGAAAGTGAAGGGGAACTTCGATTTGTGACGAATTAATAATAGATTATAGATAAAGGAGGAATTTTAATGATTGAGAAAGCAACAGATCAGGATAAGGAATTCATTTTTTCAGAAGTAACTAATTCAATCCGTGAAGGAACACAACAACTACTGAAGGAAGAAAAAGCATTTACATTGTTCGAAGGGGTTTTAAATAAAGGTGGATTTTATCTAGTTTATCGAAATGCTGATCGTTCAATAGCAGGTTGGATTTTGCTCGGGGAAAATACAGACTATTTTTCAGAAATGAAACACGGATTTATTTATGATGTCTATGTTCTACCACAGTACCGCGGGAAAGGGATATCAAAAGTAATTCTCAGAGAAGGAATTAGCACATTAAAAGAACAGGGTTTTAATGAAGTAAGGTTAAATGTGTATTCAACAAATCATGCAAAAGAAATATACAAAAAGCTAGGATTTCAAGATTTAAATACGATTATGGCCATAAAGGTATAAAGAATCTTACGAAAAAATTACACAAATTTCACCTTAGAAGAAGGGGCAGATGAGAAGATGCAAGGAATTATGTTGAAAAAGTTAGATTTAAATGAAATAAACAAAGACGATGTTGTAAACCTCTACGCAAAGTTATGGAGCAAGGAACCAGCAGAATTTCAGGAACAATTTAGTAGACATATAACTTACCCGCATTTTCGGGCAATCGGGGCTTATGCCGCAGACCGGTTGGTAGGTTTCGTTTATGGTTACGCTTCACACCCTGGTCAGTACTACCACGATAAACTGGCGCAAGCATTAAACGAAACACCTGAATGGATGAATGAAACAATGGAATTGGTAGAGCTGATGGTTGCTGCAAATTACTCTGGTAAAGGCATTGGCAAACAACTTGTGATGAAATGGTTAAGTTCTTTGCATGGACATGTGTTATTGACTACCAATAGCAAGAACACAAGAGCTCAAAAGCTCTACGAACAGCTAGGATTTGAGCAGCTGAAAAATGATTTTAAACCAAATGAAAAAAACAATTGGATCATATATGGAAAAGTAATCCCGTGGATATTGCCCCACATCGAAACGGATCGTCTTCTATTAAGGTCTTGGCAAAAAGAAGATGCAGAAGATTTGTATGCTTATGCAAAAGATGATCGTGTTGGTCCCATGGCAGGTTGGGCGCCACACCAAAATGTTGAAGAGAGTCTCGAAGTCATTGGATTCTTTCAATCAGCTGGAGATACATATGCAATCGAATGGAAAGAAACAGGTAACGTGATTGGTGGTATAGGATTACACGACCGTAGACCGGATGTTGATCGAAAGCATTTGCCTCAACGTGAAATCGGTTATGTACTTAGTCCAGATTATTGGGGGAAAGGCATCATGCCTGAAGCAGTTGAAGCTGTGCTTCATCATGGTTTTGTGGATATGAATCTCGACATCATATGGTGCGGACATTTTGACTTTAACCACAACTCTCGTCGCGTCGTCGAAAAAACAGGTTTCCGCTATCTTTGGACGAAACCATTTGTACTCACTAGACTCGGAAATCTGGAAGTTCAAAATTTACTTTATATACAGACTCGTGAGGAATTCCTAAAAAATCATTAAGGATTTGAACTGATTTATTTAGGACTATATGCTATACGTTTATTAAAAAAACTGTCAATTCAAGTTTTAATAATAGGAGGACTAGCTAAAATGGCGATTTATTATTTCCTATGTGAGGCTGTCCCTCACATAGATAATCCGGAAAAAAATGAATTTGAAGGTGCCTATATAAATTGCTGGGTAGACTCAAATGATATAGACCTAGCTACGCAACAAGGAATTAACATGATTAACAATGAAGGATGGGAACTAATTAGTATTGAAACTCAATTTCAAGCGACACGAGATCAATATGAAGGAGACCCGGAGCTGGAGGAAGCTTTAGCGTGCTTCGATCAAGCTGTAAAAGAAGGAGCAGCAACCTTGTTTTACACATGGCCACATGGGTGATTGAAGTTTGAAAGTTAATAAATTGAAAGCAAAGAGCATAGACTTTCTATTAATTCTTATTAACTAAAGGAGAGTGTTTCACATGAGGGAGACTTATTTTTATGAAGCTTTTGAAGGGCTTTCGAGATTAGCCCCTGGTAGTGAGCACTCTACCAAAATGGCTATTTCTTTGATGAATATTCCGAGAAATAAAAAAATGAATATACTAGATATAGGTTGTGGAGCAGGAACACAAACTTTAATAATTGCTGACATGTTTCCGAATGCTCATATTAAAGCTCTTGATACGAGTGAACAATTTCTAGATGTATTAAGAACTCACCTTCGAGCAAGAGGTCTTACCGAGAGGGTCGACGTATTAAATTTATCGATGTTTGATATGGATTTTCCTCATGAAACATTCGATATTATTTGGGCGGAGGGTTCCATTTATATCGCAGGATTTCAAAGAGGGTTGAAAGAATGGAATCAATTCTTAAAAAAGGATGGCTACCTCGTATGTAGTGAGATTTCTTGGTTACATGACAATCCATCAAACGAAAGCAAGGAATATTGGGTGCAAGGCTATTCTGAAATGAATACAATACCCACTAAACTAAAACAAATAGAGGAAAACCATTATTCTTATTTATCTTCCTATGTTCTTCCTAAAGTAGATTGGACAGAAGCGTACTATGTACCTCTAGAAAAAAATCTCCTCCGTATGAAAGCGAAATATGAAGGCAATGATACTGCCTTCGAAGTTATTGACATGCTTCAAGAGGAAATAAATCTCTATCATAAACATTTCCGAGATTATAGCTATGTGTTTTATGTGATGACGAAGAGATAATTGACATAATGATAAAAAAACGATCATTGGCCACCGGTCAATGATCGTTTATTATGTCGTGAAATAATGAATCATAGAAGGACCATTGGATGGATACTTATGTATTTTTTGTCCGAATTTACCCACTTTTAAATTTCGCAGGGATTTTTGAGACCCACTTCGCCGTACTTTATCTGCTTCGCTTCTCATAAAGGTTGCCCATATAAATGTAAGCTATGAATAAAAATTTAAAATGATGTTTCACACGTTTAAATTTGATGAAAAATGAAAAATATTTTATCAATTATTCACATGAATATGACGTCAAAAGACAAACTAATGCGAACCTTATTTTTGAAAGGACGATGGATCGTGGGGAGAGACGATCGTGATAATTCCAAAAAAAATTTGCCTCAAACGCTAAAAAACTTAATAATTCCCTCTGGAAAAGTCAAAGAAGAGTTTTCTCGTGAATTTGCTGTAATCGGGAACACAAAAGCATTAAAAGAGCTAAATAAATCCATTCGAAAACGAAACAAGAAAAAGTAAATGAGAAATGTATCGAGAAGGAGGAATCCCTTTGGATGTTAGACGTATCAAACAAATAGTTTCTTCACCAAATGAAATTGATGTCACTTATAATGGCGTTTCAGTTTGGATCGACCAGGTCCATGAAGATGGGAAAATGGCAACTGTTCATTTAAGGCAGGCACTAGAAGAACGATCAGAAGTAGACATATCTGAACTCAAAGAAGAAATTCACTAAAACAGCACCCACCTGATTTTGTATCGGGTGGGTGTTTTCGTTCAAATGACATTGTTTTTAAACGAAGGAATATTCCGTAGACCGCTATTCGGAAAGCACGCAGCATCAATGAACCAAAAACTATTTGAAAGTTAAAGATATGTACTTATACTATGGGGAAAGAAGTAAAATAAAAATGAATATCTTATCGTGAAAAATGATTATACATTATTTCAGGTATGAAAAATAGAGAAATTTAAAGTGGAAACATCATAAGGGAAGTTACAATATAATATTTGTGGGAACGGAAAACCAAATATGGTTTTGATAAACGGTGGTTCGGGACCGATAGAAGGTTGGATAAATATACTAACCAGAAATTTTTGAATCATCTTCAGTATTCTCCATTAACCGTTTTGGTGTTACTGGTAGTGATAAACCGAAAGAATCTCAAGATGGAGTAACGAAAGATTTAAGCTTGAACGCATATCAAGGTAAGACAGTAAAAGCAAGTGGCGGCTGAAATTGCATCTTCAGCCGCTTTTTCTGTTTCCAAATGTGGCGATTTTATTTCCCAAAACTGACAAAAAGGATTTGAGATGGACGGTCGATTTGAGGGTCACAATCCTTTACAATAGGAAGATATGGTTTGGACGGGTTAGGAGTGTTTTGGTTGTGAGTGTGGTGAAAAGTGTGGATGTGACGCGGTGCAACTTAGCTGTGAGCAGCAGGTTTAAGAAAAGTAAGCCGAAAATGGCAGATGAATTGACGAGCTTGTTGAATGCGTCTCCTTATGTAGATGTTCATATGGAACGACTTGCGGATGGACAGGCGAATCAGCGCCGTGTCTCTTTATATATAGAGTCAGAAGCAATTGAAGGTACGCCGGTTATGGAGTGTGAATGGATCGGGAACGGGCTTGAGGTGTCTCATTTCTATATCACGAAGAAGCGACTGCAATTAGGGAATAACCGACATATGCACATGAAAATGGCGTTTGATCGCAAGGGGCTCGTGTCAACGGAAATGACGCTCACTCTTTACAGAATCATTCAGTCTCTCCCTATTGCTTCGGACCGATCGGAGTATGTAAAGAAACGGATTTCAAGTTGGGAATCTTATTTACGTGTAATGGAACGAAATGCAGATGTGGAGAGACTGGAAATAGGTATTCGAGGTGCTCGATTAAGTCCAGATTTCCGTAAAATAACGTTTGAACTACATAAGCTTCCTAATGGTTTTGATAAGTATTACAAAAAATCGGCTGTTAAATTAGTTGAGACGAATCAAAGCCTTGGAAATGTCGTCCAGGTTCAAATGGGCAAGAGAACCATCGATGTAGAGCTCGGCAAGGATCTTCAAGAAAAGGCGAGAACTGGAAAGTGGCGAGTGCCAGTAAACGGCAAACTCGCGTTTGATAATGTAGCGGAAATGGCGCAAATTAACCGTTTAAAAGATGGTTTCAAGCGTCTTGAAAACGGCTGGGCAGTTAATCCGAACCTAGAAAAGCTTCTATTTGAAAAACGTCCGACGGTGCGAAAAGGTAAAGTGCCAAAAGATTTAACGTTCAAGCAAAATCTTAATGAGTTTCAAAGACAAGCAGTAGAGGGTGCAATTTCTGCACAAGATTTGTACGTCATTCAAGGTCCTCCTGGAACCGGGAAAACCACGGTTATTTCGGAAATTTGTTATCAGCATGCGAAGATGGGGTTGAAAACGCTTGTTGCGTCTCAATCGAATCTGGCAGTAGATAATGCGCTCGGTAAATTGATGAAAGACCAAGACATCCGAATTTTACGAATTGGTCGAAGTGAAAGTATCGAGGAGGAAGGACAGCGTTTTGTGGAAGAGCAAGTGGCTCTTTATTGGAAGGAACAGACGTTATCATCGATTCAAACGCATGTAAGTCAGTTCGAAAAAGAAGGACAGACCTTACTTGCTTCTATTAAAGAAACAGAAGATACGGTAGAAGATTTGAAAGTTGAAATAGATGAACTCGAAACGAAGAAAAATGAAAAGGCACAAGCGAAAGAAAAATTGAGTAAGCTCCAGCTCGACTTGGATACAAGTCAGACATACGTTCAAGACTTACATCGGAAAAAGGGTCAATTCGAACGCCAATTGAATATGAGCGAAGACATTTTAGAAGATGCGAAAAGTAGATATGAGCGATTAAATGATCAAGTCGCTCTATTTTCTGGAACAGGTGAATTCGCAAAACTTCACACTCGACTTCTAGATGAGGTCAGTGAACTTCAGAAACAGTTAACGTATTTACAAACGGAAGCGTCGCTTCATGACAAACGAAATGAGTGTCAAAAAAACGACGACGAATTGAAAACTTTTGTAGCTAAACACGCAACATTAGAAAATGTAGCTGAGCAAATCCCAAGTGTGAAAAAAATCCCTGAGCTACAAGCTTTAATCGGACAGGAATCATGGACTCGTTCAGAAGAAATCAGTTCTTTGATTGAACATATGGGTCGGTTACGTGTGAACTATCAGGCTTCCATGCAATCAGGTAACCATTCAGAAGTTGATGCCACTTTGAATAAAGCCATTAAATATGCAGAGCAACAGCTGAATGTGCATCAATACAATATGAAGATGCTGTCAAAGAAAATCTCAATGATGCCTCACGTAGCAGGAGTGAAGCTGGAAGATGCATATGTGAAAAAGGTAGTCGATGCTTTCCGAGATTATACGAAACAAATGCATGCTTTCCGAGAGCCCTTGCAACAAGCGGATCGCCAGAAACTATCGACGATATATGAACATATGATGGTCTTAAAAGCGTCTAGAAACACGGGATTAAAAAGTCGAGGTGCAAAAGGCCAAGGTAATGAGCAAATCAAGAACGAAATCTTAACGACTTTTGAAAAGCTAAAAGAAGTCATTGGGGAAGCACTTGTTAATCGAAAGCAAGAAGTAGAAGCCGAGATTTCTTTATTGCACCCAATAATTGCGACACTTAACGAAGAAATTGTTTCTATTGAAAAGTCCCTTTCCGACATGCATGAGATAGCTGCCAATAAAGAAGGATTTGCACCTTTGCATGAAGTAGAGAAGGTTCTTGGAGAAAAAACGCAAGAACTCGAGCAAATGGGAACTGAAGAGAGCTATGTAGAAGGTTTAGTTCAAGCGACTTCGGTGCAACAAGCAAATGTGCAAAAACGTCAGCACGAAATGACTCAATTCAAAACAACAATCGATGAATTAGAACAAAAAATGTCTGATGAACAGGAAAAGCAAACGAACTTTATTCAGGAAGTGACCGAATTAGAAGCAATCGTCTTAATCGACATCGATGCTTTATTAAGCCAAGTGAAATCGAATTATGAGCAAAATTCTGCCCAGTTAAGTGAATTAAAGCGAAAAGAGACTTTCCTCAGCGTATCGAACGACATTCGTCTGGAATGGCAAGAGATGCTTGAGGAATCAACGGCTTATGATTTAGATGAAATCAAGAAATTGTATATCCAATACGCAAATGTGATTGGCGTTACGTGTTCGATTTCAGCCAGTAAAGATTTCGTGAATCAATACCCTGATTTTGATGTCGTCATTATTGATGAAGTATCAAAAGCGACGCCACCGGAATTATTGTTACCGATGCTAAAAGGGAAGAAAATTATACTAGTCGGCGATCATCATCAATTGCCGCCACTAGTGGGACAAGACACGATGGATGAAGTACTTGAAGATATGACGGATCCAACAGAAAAAGCGGATTTAAAAGCGATTTTGAAGGAATCGATTTTCGAGCGTCTGTTTAAAGACTTACCTGAAGACAGCAAAGCGACGCTACGTATTCAGTACCGAATGCACGAGCATATCATGGAAACAATTAATCCGTTTTACTTAGAGAAAAACTACGGGCTGGAGTG
>JBEVEQ010000163.1:0-5238 GCA_040512715.1 Paenisporosarcina sp.
GTCTTTTCCAAAGGGAAAAGACACGACCATCTCTTTTTTTCATACTCAAACCCGTTTTCGCATAAGTTACATAAACGGAGGAGGGGACAAGTTGGAATTTATTGATGTTCTCCGAGTAGCAGGAATAGGATTAATTTTGGCTTTTTTACATTTATTTTTTGAGCAAACTGGGAAAAAAGAATTTACGTTTTTCCTTTTTGTTTTTGGCTATATGTATATGACAGCTGAAATGCTTAGATTTTTAAGGTATTTTTTCTCGGAAATCTCAACCTTTTTCGAATGGCTAACCACATCGGTTTGAGCCATGATCAGTATTTTTCTTTCCATACTCATGATTTTACTTCTACTATTTCTACACTTAGTAATTCCTCAATTCACACCTATTTTTACGACATTTTTTTTCTTCATGCTCCTTGCACATGTCTTTATAACTTTATTAGTACCTTTTACACAACAAATAATTTTAGCGGTCCCATCTGAAGGCGGACCCATCATCCGTATTTTACTGATCTCTGTTTTTTTCACCTTCTTGTCTGAAGCCCTATCAGCATGGTTTAAAAATCTATCCTATGACCTTTACATACCAATGATTCAAATTAGTTGTAACGTGATTGTGTTGTCGTTGTGGATTCCATTGATAAAAAAAATGTTTTCGATTTTATCATCTTTGATTATTGAGTAAAGCATTGAAAGGAGAGGAAGAGCCTGTGTTAGAGCCCTTAATCTCCTATTTGTTTGGAATAAGTACGTATTTTATTGTTTTAATCATAGGAATCTTAATCGCGTCTATTTTCGATATATTAATTCCTCAAGGTCAAAAATGGACAAGGTTTTCATTGTTTGCGATAGCTGTCCTCTTTACGATAACACCAGCCATTGAAGCCATTCAAAATATGAAGGACTTTGCAGGGAAGATGATTTCCTTGTTCATGAGTGTATATCCTGTTTTAACCGCCGGCCTCTTTATGAATGGGGGGACACTTGCCTTTTCTATATGGAATCCTGCGTTATTTTTCTTTATTCAATTTGCGGTATTTCTATCAGAAAAACTACTAATTCCTTTATTAATTTCGACAATACTGCTCGACTTTGTTAGTCGGTTTCACCCGAGTACATCCTTTACAAAATTATCCGATTTAATTCGAACTTCTTTATTAAGTATTGTTTCTGCAATTGTGGTAAGTTATAGCTTTTTTATTTCCATTCAAGGTTTTATTTCATGGAATATTTCAAGTGCATTTAGTGAACCTGTCAAAAAATTAATTCAACAAAATATTCCGTTTGTTGGATCATTTTTTTCGGAAAGCTTGAGCACGTTTAGTAGGTTTTCTTCTTCAATTACTGCAGTTACTGGATCTGGACTTGCTGTTGGTATATTAGTAATTGTTCTTATTCCTACTATTAAAACTATCTTAATCGCTTTTTGTTATCGATTTGTCGCAGCGTTTATTGAACCATTTGCTCCAGAAGATCTTGCTGATTTTTTGGATGATATCGGGAAGTCCTTGTTTGTTTTAAGTATGATTTCGTTCTTAATCGCTTTTGCGTTTTTCTATACAGCGATATTTGTCGTCATTCTCTTGAAATTATCCATGTTAGTGAGGGGATAAATGTGGAAGGCTGGTTAAAAGGACTGATTGCCATCATATTTATCAGTCAAATCATTCAACTAATGTTTACTAATAATGATTCCGTCGAGCATATACAACGAATTACACGATTTGGCATCGCCATCTATTTAATCTTGTATTTATCTACATTTTCATATGCATAGACAGGCATACCTGTTCATATAGTTTATGAAATGCATCGTTTTGCAAGAGAAGGGAGTGTGGGGCATATCCATTCTATTTAAAAACCAGAAGTTGCCACCTATCATCTTGATTGTGTCGATGCTATTAATTTTCTTCGTATTGAACGGTGTGCCTTTTCTAAATGATTCTACATCAACACCAAAATCCGAAGATGTTGCATCCGCTTCACAAGAACTTAAAGAAGTATTACAAAAAATAGACGGAGTAGGTGATGTAGAATTATACATTTATAGTGGCAAAGAAAGTGAAATGGTTTCCAAAAGCAGTTTACCAACTTTTTCTTTATTTAATGAACAAGCAAATAAGGAAAAAGGTATTCAGTCCATACTTGTAGTTGCAGCTGGTGCTGATAATATACAAGTTCAAAATAAATTAAAGCAGTATTTGTCATCAGTATTTCTTTTGCCAGAACATAGAATTGTTGTCGTCCCTATGGATGAGAAAGGGGTTTTGAAATGAAGGTCAAAAAACGTACAGTGTGGATGCTTACTCTTTTAAGTTTGGTTGCGGTCATTTCCGTTTATTATGTTCAAGAAGATCCAAATTCACCATTTGATGGATTGGCGATATTTTCGAATGAAACATTAGACCAATTGTCGGTTGAGGAATCAACTGGAGAAGTCAAACCAGTATTAGCACAAAGCTCTCTTTTTGAAGAAATGAGAATGGAAGTTGCTAACGAACGTAGTCAAGTTAGAGAACAATTAGAAACACAGATAGCTTCTAATGAACTTTCAGCAGACCAAGTAAATGAAGCATATTCAAAAATGGAAGACTTATCGAAGAGAGAAGCTGCAGAAGCGATGTTAGAAATGTTGATTCAAAACCTTGGGTATTCAGATGCTCTAGTTCGCACTGGAGAAGGTAGAGTTCTTGTTACTGTTCTTTCACCAGAAGCAGAACACTCTAAAGCACAGGCAGATGAAATTATATATACAGTTATGAAAGAATGGGAAGATGCGAAAGAAGTAAAAGTAGAATTTGATGATGCTTCTTGATTTTATAAGTACTTGAAAAAATCATTGCCACAGCCATTTAGAGGTTGTGGTTTTATTGTGTTTAATCACTTAATACAATACATTAGGACCAACTCTTAAGTATTTTTTGGTTATCTATTTCAAATTGTCCCAAAAAAGACTAAAATAGAAGGGGTACGGAATTACATACACTTAAGGGGTGTTCGCGATGTTAAAAGTACAAGAAATACGTGAAATTATAAAATTAATAGATCATTCAACAATTGATGAGTTTGTTTACGAGTCTGAAGGAACAAAAGTGAAATTGAAAAAAAATAGTGGTCAAGTAAATACAGAAGGGTCAACACAAAGAACTCAATCTGTAGCTCAACCAATGGTAAACCCAGTCCAAGAAGCACCTGTTGCATCTGCTCATAAAAAAGATAAACTTGAATCATTTTCTACTGAAGAAGTTACAGAACCAGTGATTCTGGATGCTTCCTTGCACAAAATCACCTCACCTATGGTTGGAACGTATTATCAATCTTCATCTCCAGATTCACCTGCATATGTTCAAGTTGGTGATAAGGTAAATGCTGATGCAGTAGTGTGTATTGTAGAAGCGATGAAATTGTTTAATGAAATCGAAGCAGAAGTGTCAGGCGAGATTGTTGAAATCTTAGTTGAAGATGGACAACTTGTTGAATACGGCCAACCTCTGTTCTTAGTAAAAGCGAACTGAGGAGGATAACAATGAAAAAAGTGCTAATTGCTAATCGAGGAGAAATTGCGGTTCGAATCATTCGAGCTTGTAAAGAATTGGATATTGAAACAGTTGCTGTATACTCTGAGGCTGATCATGATGCTTTACATGTACAAATGGCTGATGAATCATATTGTATTGGTCCAAAATTATCGAAAGACAGTTATTTAAGCTTTTCAAACATTATCAGTGTGGCCAAGTTAACAGGATGTGATGGAATTCATCCCGGATATGGGTTTTTAGCCGAAAATGCTTCCTTTGCCGAATTATGTGAGCAATGTAATATTACATTTATTGGACCAACTTCGGATGCAATATCAAAAATGGGAACTAAAGATGTAGCCAGAGAAACAATGAGAAAAGCGGGTGTTCCTGTCGTACCTGGGTCAACTGGAATTGTTGCAGATGACCAAGAAGGCCTTAAAATAGCTCGAGAAATTGGTTTCCCTGTAATCATTAAAGCGACAGCTGGTGGTGGCGGTAAAGGGATTCGTGTAGCACGTACTGAGGAAGAACTTATTAAAGGGATTCAGATTACCCAAAAAGAAGCGGCTGCGGCTTTTGGGAATCCAGGTGTCTATATTGAAAAATTCATAGAAGTTTTTCGTCACATTGAAATACAAGTTCTTGCCGATCAATATGGTAATGCCATTCATCTTGGCGAAAGAGATTGCTCGATTCAGCGTCGGATGCAAAAGTTGGTAGAAGAAGCTCCATCACCTGCTCTTTCTCCAAAATTACGTGCTGAAATGGGCGAAGCTGCTGTAAAAGCTGCGCTTGCAGTAAACTATCGTAGTGCTGGTACTGTGGAATTTATTTTTGACCATATAAATCAAAAGTTTTATTTCATGGAAATGAATACGCGAATCCAAGTTGAACATCCCGTAACTGAAATGATAACAGGCATCGATTTAATCCAGCAACAGTTGAAGATTGCTTCTGGCGAAAAATTAAGCTATGTCCAATCTGATGTAAAGATTAATGGTTGGTCAATTGAATGTCGTATTAATGCAGAGAATCCGGCTAAAAACTTTATGCCTTCAGCTGGTAAAATATCAATGTATTTAGCTCCTGGTGGTTATGGTGTTCGAGTAGATTCTGCCATGTATTCAGGTTATAGCATCCCGCCGTATTATGATTCAATGGTAGCTAAATTAATTACACATGCGGATACGCGAGAAGAAGCAGTTGCAAAAATGAAACGAGCATTAAGTGAATTTGTCATTGAAGGAGTTTTTACAACTATTCCTTTACATGCTAAATTAATGGATCATGAAGTATTTAAGTCTGGAGATTTTGATACGAAGTTTTTAGAAACATATGATGTATTAAACTCCTAGAAAGGATGGATTAAAATGGCTGAAAAAACAACTTCTGCTTATGTTCAAATGACCCCTTCGGGTAAAGAGGAACTAGGTAAGATAGAGGTAGCACCAGAAGTATTAGAAGTAATAGCAGGTATTGCTACAACTGATGTTGAAGGAGTAGCGGGTACACGTGGAAGTTTTGCATCAGGAGTTGTTGAGCGACTTGGTAAAAAGGTGCATGGTAAAGGAATCAAAACCGAATTAACTGATCAAGGTTTATTCATTGAAATTTACTGTGTTGTTCAATATGGAGCGTCTATTCCTACTGTAGCTAAAGAAGTTCAAAATCAAGTTCGTCAAGCAATATTTAATATGACATCACTTGAAACAAAAGAAGT
>JBEVEQ010000172.1:0-3614 GCA_040512715.1 Paenisporosarcina sp.
GAAATAAGGATTTTCCATTCATCGTGACTGTTGTTTCATATTCACTTGGAATGAGACGTGAGGTATCAGGAAAATTCCCTTCTATCAAACGAGAATAGAATAAAACATTTTTTGTTTTAAACAGAACTTGTTGTGGTGTAATGGCAATTTGAATGAGTTCAGTAGAATCTCCAATTAATTTACTTAATTCATTTAAACTTTTCCCAGGAATGACGGCACTAAATGATTCTTTGACTTCATGATCCAGTTTAATGATTCTTTTCGCTAACCGATGGCTATCCGTAGCTACACAGATTAATTCATCATTTTTAATTTGCCAATGTACACCTGTCAAAACTGGACGACTTTCTGATGTTGAGACGGCAAATACAGTTTCTCGAATAATGGATTTCAAAACATTCGCCGGCAAATCAAACCGATACTCATCCTTAAGTTCAGGGAGCAATGGATACTCTGTCGCATCAAGTCCCAACACGTGAAATTCTGATTTACCCGACTGAATATGCGTTTGATAGTGGTCATTTACTGTTAAATCCACTTCGTCTTCTGGCAACTTTCTCATGATTTCATTAAACATTCGTGCAGGCAAAACAATCGATCCTTCTGTATGTATATCGATAACTGGATTTACATTATCTACTGCCTCAATGAACGTTTGAATGGCCATATCTGAATTACTGCCCGTTACTGTTAGACCCGAGTTGTTAAGATCTAATTTTATTCCCGTCAAAATAGGAATCGTCGTTTTTGAGCTAATTCCTTTCATGACATCATTTAATGCTTGCAATAGACGGTCCCGCTTCATTGTAAATTTCATTTTTATCCTCATTCACTATGTATTTTGAACTGCGACTAAAAATTGAATATTTCTACTTTTTTCTAGTATACACTTAATTTACTAAATGATTTTCAACTTTTTTTGTAAATGAAACAGAAAAACGCTCAGCTAGTAGAAGTCTACTAAGTTGAGCGTTCGTTTTATGTTTTAAATTAACTTTAACACTTATGTATTAAATGACTCGCTGTGCCCACATGAATTTCTGTTGAGCCCATGGTCCCCAAATCGTAAAAATCTCTACGCTTTTCGCGGAATTCAGGTTGCTAATCCACAGCCCATTCCCCATATAGATCCCGACATGGGAGATGGTTTTCCCATTGTTTGCAAAAAACATGAGATCGCCTTTTTGCATATCTTTAAACTTAATTGGTGTACCTGTATATGCTTGTTCTCCACTTGTTCGAGGTAACTGAATCCCGAATTTAGCGTAAATATGTTTTGTCCAGCTACTACAATCAGCTTGATAAGGTGCAAGTGTAGAATCTGCTCCATATACATACTTTGTTTGTGTTTCCAGAGCTCTGGCATAATCAATAATGTCGTTCGCCTTATTAGGTGTCCTTACAACTACGGATTGGCCAATGTTTAATTTATTAATATTCGTAATCTGTGGGTTTAAAGAACGTAGATCTTGAAAATTCATTTTGTATTTCCAAGCGATGTTTCCTAATGTGTCTCCCTTTTGAACATGATATCCAGCTGATGCACTAGTTGAAATTGAAAAGGTCAAAGCTAAAGAAAGTAAAGAAATTCCGATGCGTTTTTTCATGTTGACTAATCTCCTCTAACATACATAATCATAGATTTCGGCAAAAAGAATTTATTAGTTCTTCTCCTTTCCTGATCCTATATTCAAAATTCTCAGTATTAATAAATACTTTTCACGAGTATAGCATGAGAACTTCGGCAGAAATCGTGGTAATTATTGCCTTGAATCGGGACCTTAAAATAATTTTTCTATTTTTATTGATTAACAAAAATTGTATGCTAAATAATATTACATGATAGATTGAGAGGAACTTGGACAACACGCGCGATTTATTATGACGACCAATTGATTGGCTTTGCTATGTATGGTTATGCCGAAGAATTGGGAGGCTATGAAATTTGCCGACTAATGATTGACTATATACAGCAAGGTAAAGGCTATGGGAAGCAAAGTATGGCCGTCATTCTCGAAGAGTTAAAGAAGATTGAGGATTGTAAAGATGTCCTCATATGTTTTGAACCAGAAAACGAAATCGCTAAAGCACTTTATGAACAAGTTGGATTCCAATACTGGCCAAATAACACATGGAGAATTGGTATATAAATTATCTTTTGAATGAGGAAGTGAAACTCGATGGCAATGGAAGAAGGAACAATGGGATTATTAGAATCAAGTATCTTTATCATCTTGGCTATTTCCATAATGATTGTTATTTTTTTATTCATATCCAAAAACAGAAAGCCTTATCGATTGGCATATGGATTCGTTCTTGGACACCTTGTATTCCTAAGCTTGGCAATGATTCCTGCATTAGCTGCAATTAAGTTTAATGTGAATCACCCAATGGCTTCAGAAGAAACTACCCTGTTTTTCGGAATAGCTGGTGTTTTATGGGCTATTAGCATGGCGTTTTTACTTGTAGGATTGGTGAAGTTTTCTAGTAGCAAAAATAATAATAAAATGAGTGCTTCTTAAAATGCGTCTAGCATACAGTCTGTTGCGTGAAATTCAGCTCAAAAACTATGTTCCAGAAGCTATTGACTATGGATTAAAAGAAGTTGAATTTGAACAATTTATAAAGTTAATGGAAAATAAAAGATATTTAGAGCGCGTCTTGCGAGTAGGCGACCAATATTGGTACTCCATTAAAAATGCGCGATTAACAAGGTCGGGATTAGCTCTACTTGAGGAATATAAGCACTATGAAGAAGAATACCCAGAAAGAGATCAGCTGAAAGATTGGGTAAAGCTAGATCGATATCAAGAAAGATCGCATGATTAATAGGAATAGAAAATGATAAAAGTGCATCCTAAATAAGGGTAGCACTTTTCATTTAAATATTGACTTTTAACCAAGCCCGAAATCGCTTAGCAGGTTTACCGTCAGGGATTAGACCACTAATGGAATCTTTAGTAAAAGGAAGCCACTGGTTGTCTTCTTCTCCAACAAAAGCAAGTCTCGACCAGTTCTCCAGGAGTTCAACAAAGTTGTCAGCCAACTTATATCCATGTCCTTCTCCTTTTTCATGATTCAAGTAAATGACAGGTGCATCCACCCCATCAGTTAAATCAAATGCAAGATAGTCGCCATTACCAACAGAACAAAAAGCTAATTTGTTATACCAGATTAAATCATCTTCATCTGCCTCATCGGGATAAACACAGTCGCTCCAATACTCTATTTCTTCCTTCAGTTGCGGAAGTGAATGCAAATCCCAATGAATTCTACCACTGAATATATTTCTAAATTCATTCGGAAGCTTCATATCTTCATGAAGGAACCACTTAAAACTAAAGTTAGAAGAAAACTCTCGTAACACCTTTTTAAAACTAGATGGTAGCTCTTGTTCAATGCTCAACTCTATTCGATTAATATCTTCTAATGTAGCTACAGGACCGATAAATTCTCCGATAATTTTTGCCTCAACTTGTGCAACCGCATACTTTATTGTGTTTATTCTTTCCTTAAAAGAATCATAATTCATCTGATCCCTCCTTAACTTTCATTTATATAATTAGAAACTTGTTGGGTGAATTTTATTACTTGTTCAGTAAAGGTTAAAAGAG
>JBEVEQ010000214.1:0-3644 GCA_040512715.1 Paenisporosarcina sp.
AATTAAACAATGTTAATCCTGAAAAGAAAGATGAAATTTTAGCGAATTTTTCTACCTTTAAATCTTATCTAAGCGAAAAAGTTTCAACGGGTGAAAAATTAGGTTTAGGTGAAGAGCAATTAGCAAAAACAGCTGAAATGGTAGCAGGTTACTTAGCTAAAAATGAAGAACCACGAAATAGTGAAGAAAATTTACTTCAAGAATTATGGAAGTCCGGCGACAAAGACCAACAGCATGCACTAGCTCATATGCTTGTTAATATGGTGCGTAAATAAGGTCAAGAGAGGATCGACTTGTTATGACGAATAAGCCTTTCAATGAACGTGATCGTAAAGATAAAAAACATCGTGATTTAGATAATCCAGATGTAGTTAAAACGGACAAAGAAAGTCTCTTCGACATGCACGACGATATGAAAACCGTCGATGCGGTTCCTATTGAAGAATTAAATCAAAAAGTTAAAGATGAAAAAAATCATCGTAAAACAAAGGATGACTCTTCCAGTGAAGAACGTTATCCAGACTAAAAAAACTCCTAACCGATTTAAGGTTAGGAGTTTTTTTGTTTTTAATCTTCGTCAACAGTACTCGTCGCTGCATCTCGTATTTCAGTACGATGTGCATACATATTTTTAACAATGGTTTTGATAATTGCATAGGTCGGTATAGCAAGAATAATTCCCCATAACCCTGCAATATTACCAGCAGCTAAAATAACTGTAATAACTGTTAATGGATGTATATCTAATGCTTTCCCCATTACATTTGGTGAGATTAAATTACTTTCAATTTGTTGAGCCACTAGCATAATTATGGCAACATATAAGGCTAACTGTGGTTCTTGAATAAATCCGATAATTAAGGCTGGCACAACTGAAATATATGGGCCTAAAAAGGGAATTACATTCATAAACATCCCGAAAATAGCAAGTAGCAAGGCATAATCTAAACCAATAATAAGGTAACCTATTAGCAACATAATACCAACAGCAAAGCTAACTAAAAGTTGGCCTTGTATATATGATTTTAAAGTAATATCAATATCTACTAACGTTTTACGTATCCATGTTCTACGATCCCCTTTAAAGAATCCCGCAATGAATGGTGCAAACTTTTCATGATCCTTCAGTAAATAAACTAAGAAAAATGGAACGAGCACTATCAGGAATAATCCTTGGAAAAAGCTTTGTATAAATGTGACTATCCATGAACCGAATCCCATGGCAATATCATTCACACGTCCTGACTGATCATCAATGGACTTTTTAATCACTTCTGGCAAACGATCTTTTTGGTTGATTACATAATCGACCATGTTTCCTACATCTTTTGTAATTTTCGGTGCATCCTCAACTAAGGAATTTACTTGATTTGTTACAGCAGGTCCAATCATGGAAGAGAAAAACCATAAAGCTAAACCAATCGTTGCGAAAATGGCTAAAATACTTGTCCATCTTTTCCATCCTTTTGTCTCCAAAAACTTGAGCAAAGGTCTTGTTAAATAAAACAGAACTCCTCCGATTAATAATGGCAGGAAAATAGTTTGAGCAATAATGACAAGCGGAGAAAAAATTCCTTTTACTTCAATAAACATTCGAATAATGACCAAAGTGAGCAGCATTCCTACGCCTACTTGAAACCATAACTTTTTCGTCAATCTATACACATCCTTTTTCAAACTCTATATCTTAGTATAAGTTATCTATTGGCAGAATGGGTATACTATGTAAAAAATACTTTAATCGAAGGTGATGAATTTTATTCGGTAACGTCTTTTTATAAAACGGATACCTATGAAGGAACGCCTAATAAAATCTCTTAGAATCTTTAACGATAAACTTAGATGCACTTCCTAATGGATTGTCGCCATCAAGTAAAAAATTTATTTAAAAATGTTTATTTGTTTATAAAGAGGGTAAAAATATCTTTGAGGGTTTTTCCCGCCTACTTTGTTCCTCTACTATAAAACCTCTTAAACAAAACCTCCGGGCAAACTAAAACTTTGGAAGGAGACTGTTTGTATGAATTGGTACGAAAAACTAAATCAATATTTCCCAGTCGAAGAAATGAAATCACAAGAGCATATGGAGACATTACTTGCTGAAAAAGGCAATGTGTACATGAAAGATGAAGGTCCTAACCATGTACTAATGTACGTGGAGTTTGAAAACTTTATCTTTGTTGACTATTTGTTCGTATCTAAAGCTGCGCGTGGCGAAGGACTAGGTCGGAAATTATTAAATAAATTAAAAGAAAAAAACAAAGCTATTTTACTTGAAGTAGAACCTGTCAACTACGAAGATACTGACACCGAAAAACGTTTGAAATTTTATGCGCGTGAAGATTTCAAACACGCCTCTAGAATCGGTTATATCCGTCGTTCCCTTGCAACAGGTGAAAATACCGTTCTTGAAATTTTATATTGGTCACCAGCTGATCAAGACGAATTAGATATCTATAAAGCGATGAAATGGACGTATGAAAATATCCACACATTTCAAGATGAACACTTTTATGGCGATTCTTATGACCCATCACATAAAGTACTTGAATATAATGATGAGAAAAAACCAAATATGTTAAGCGAATATTAATCAAAAGAGAGCACCTATTTCCCCTGGCGCTCTCTTTTTTGTATATTTTAGTGAATATTATAATTCTATATAATTGAATAATAATAAATGCTAATTTTTGCTATATTATGTTGAATTTACTCAAAAAATGATGAGTTTGCAATACTATTTCCTTATAATTTTTTATTATTAATATAGTTTATGACCACTTATTACCAAATAATAAGTCAAAAGAAATAAGTCTATTATCTTATAAATACAATGAACTATGAATAAAAACACATCTATATACATGTATAGATTTTAATAAAAAGATTATTTTAGACTATATGCAGAATCTCAAACTGCAACTATTATAGGCAATAAGAGAAATAAGTGATGAACTTTGTTACTGCTTCTCGATAAAGGCAAACCTGATGAAAGTCAGTGACGCAAAGCTATAGGGGCTTCTTGTGTGAAAACACAATGCCAGCCAGCTACCGAAAGAACAGGGCATAAGATTTTAGAGATGCAAAACGAGTGATCACTGTTTCCAATAGGGTACTTTGCCCCTTTTATGAAATGTGTCATCACAACATTTTGATATCTACTAATCTATTAGTGAACCCCGCTTTCGGTAGGCGGGGTTCATTTTTTTATGTTGGAGGTGAAGTTGTGCAAGTGATTGACTCGGTACAAGGAACTGTGATTGCGAATGATGTTAAACCTGCGTACTCCTTTGGAAAACGTTTAAAGGGACTTCTATTCACATCATCACTTCCTCGTCAATCCGGAATCCATATTCAACCCTGCCGATCGGTTCACACGTATTTTATGAAATACCCGATTGACATCGTCTATTTAGATGCCAATCAAGTAGTTGTAGGGCTCGAACACTTTGTTGCACCAGGAAAACGTGGATTACATGTTCCGAAAGCTTACTCAGTAATTGAATTAGCTGCAGGACGCATCGAAGAACTAGCAATTGTAGAAGGACAAAAACTAAACATACAACCAAAAGGAGAGAAATAATCATGACACAATGGATCAAGAATTTCATGAACGAAGAAGAAGGACAAGGTATGGCTGAGTA
>JBEVEQ010000139.1:0-6698 GCA_040512715.1 Paenisporosarcina sp.
TACCATCGCTTTTTTCATAACAAATATCGTATCTGGATGTTTTTCATTTATTTCATTTTGTCATCGCTAATTTACTGTTTTGAGGGAGTACATCAATATCGAAGTGATTCTATTTTAACGTCAAATTGTTATTTACTTTTGGGATAGGAATCTGCCTATCCACTTTTTTTTGCCCAAAATAAAAGCACCCATTTGGATAACGGGTTCTCTTTTGGAGTACAAAACAGAAAAAAGCAATACAAATAGCAAGCTAATTCGGATATGAATTAGCTTGCTTATTTATGTTGCTATATCAATGTTTATTGGGTTTTTATGTTCGAATTTGCACCCTAATAGCTA
Source organism: Paenisporosarcina sp. (assembly GCA_040512715.1). Taxonomy (GTDB): domain Bacteria; phylum Bacillota; class Bacilli; order Bacillales_A; family Planococcaceae; genus Paenisporosarcina. The sequence goes on from JBEVEQ010000139.1 coordinate 340, forward strand.
TGCGAATTCACTTGTTAAAAGACTTACCAATTTTGGCGGAAAAGGATTAGACGATGGCTAAATCGAATATATAATTAGATTAAAAGTATGCTGTTCTTATTCAACAAAGTAGCAGGTTAGAAAAAAAGGGTACTTACATATTAATAACCAATTATTGATGAACAGAGTAAAGAAGGATAGGATAAAAATGAAATTCAGACCGTGTATAGACATTCAATAGTGACAAATTATATTTGTAGGGTGATAAATCGATGATAGGAATAAGTATAGCAACGAAGTGGGAATATGAAGCGTCATTGGAATATTTCGGAATTAAAGATAATGAACGTTTCGGTTATCCTTATGGCGAGTATTTCATAAGAACAATTGATGATTCCGAACTTGTTTTTTATAGTACAGGTGTAAGAAAAGTAAATGGTGTCGGTGGTAATCAGTATATGATTTCTAAATTTAATTTAACTAAAGTAATCGTTGCTGGAACCTGTGCAGGAATAGATGATAAGTTCAGTAATTTAGATATTTTTGTACCCGATAAAGCCGTTCAATATGATTGCACAGTAAAAGAAATCGAGCCTCTAATTAAACAATCCTTCATAGTAGATATTGATTTATCCAAATATGGAAATGATTTTTATACTGGAACAATTGGCACCGCTGATAAAGCCGTAGTTATGTGGAAGGACTATTTAGAACTTATAGAAAACGAAATAACAATAGCCGATACAGAAGCGGGTGCAATTGCTTATATCTGTAAGAAGAATGATGTTGAATGCATTATTATTAAAGGGATATCTGATTTTCCAACAGATGAAAGAAACTCTGATAAATTCGAATCGAACATTGAACAAATTAATGTTTATTTAGAAAACACCCCCAAAGTTATGAACAAAATATTTGGCGAATATTTAAAAAGATTTATTTAAAAAAATGTTATTGAAGTAAAAGGGTGCGATTACAAAGAATGAAGCTCTGTCCAATTGAAATCAATAAAAATGCTAAAAGCACTGCGATTTGCAGTGCTTTTTCGTTTGCTAATTTATATGCGATTCTACTTTTTGTACTCCAAAAGAGAACCCGTTACCATTTGGACGCTTTTTTTAAAATTATTTATTTTCATCTGATATGGTTTTAAGTGGTTCGACAGCTGGCCCTTGAAGCACTTCTCCGGTATAAGAAAAACGTGAACCGTGACAAGGACAATCCCAAGAGCGTTCGGCATCATTCCAGTTTACGTCACAGCCCATATGTGTGCAGGTAGGCTTAACTAAATGAATTTTACCTTGGTGATCTCGGTAGGCACCTGTTTTGTGTTGATTAAGCATGACAATTTTACCTTCATCAGTTTGTAGTTCTTCCAAGGTATTTGAAGGTCTTATGAATTTCCCTTTAACTAACTCTACTGCAACGTTTGTATTTTCTTTTATGAGGTTCTTCGCATCTTCCACTTTTAATTTTGAACGGGTTGGATCAAATAAATCTTGATACGGATTTGAGTTGTTCAAACATAGGTCCTTCAATAAATATGCTGCGTTTGTCCCGTTTGTCATTCCCCATTTATCAAAACCAGTTGCAACGAAGATATTTGACATCCCAGTCATGATTTTTCCAACATAAGGAATCTGATCAAGCGTAGTTAAGTCTTGAGCAGACCAGTGATAGTCAATTGATTCAACAGGGAAATGTTGTTTAGCGAAATTGGCTAACGTTTCGTAGGATTTAATTGTTTCCACTTTATTTTGCCCTGTTTTATGTCCTTCTCCACCAACTAAAACATAGGTTTCGCCCTTTTCCCCTTGAGCAGTGCGAATAGAACGGGTGGGTTTTTCCACATTGATATACATACCATTTAACTTTGTATCAGAAACTTTTGCACAAACAACATAAGATCTTTTGGGAGCCAGCCTTGCAAAATATAAACCGTCCTCATCATTAAAAGGAAAGTGACTTGTAACTAAAAGTTGTTTTGCCATTATTTCATATCCATTCATCAGTTCAACAGATACGGGATCTCCATTTTTCACTTTCATGGCACGGGTTTGTTCATAAAAAGTGACACCTAATTTTTTGGCTTCTTCCACTAATGCAACTACATATTTAACTGGATGAAATTGTGCTTGATTGGGCATTGACAAGGTTTCTTCTACTGAGAAAGGAAGACTCGGAATAGCGCTAGATAAGTCTCCTGGAATTTCTAATGTATCATAGGCTTGTTTTTCTTCGCGTAATAATTGTTTGCCTTCTTCAAATTCAGCATATAAAACAGCATCTCGATCTTCTAAATCGCAGTCAATCGACAATGTTTGGACTAAATTCCTAATATTCTCTAGAGCTACTTGATTCGCATTATAGTACTGCTTTGCTTTTTCTTCCCCAAAATTCTTAATAAGTTGATGATAAATCGGACCATGTTGTGCTGTCACTTTCGCAGTGGTAAAACCAGTTGTTCCACTCGCGATATTGCTACCTTCAATAACCGTTACATTAGCTCCTTCTTTTGCTAATAAATAAGCAGCTGTAACACCTACTATGCCTGCACCAACAACTAGTACATCAGTTGATAAATTCTCTTCTAACGAAGGATACATGGAGTTCCTTTGTTTTTCTCTCCAATATGATTTTGGAATATGCGGCAACTCAAAAGAATTCATTTTAAAACCTCCCGCTCTTTATTTCCTCATCTTTACCCTAAATGGAAAAAATAATCACATTTGATTAGAAAACTCTACCCTTAGGACAATTAATTTCAATGATGATTTCATCTGAAGTCTTAATAAGGAATTAATAATGAAAATTAAAGGGAATTTCTTACGGATGTCGAAATAGATAGAGGACCACATTTAGGGAGGAAATATCATGACAAAACGAAAACTCACAATTAATGATTTAACCAAATTAGTTTCAGTTACACAACCCACATTGTCACCTAATCAAAAAGAAGCTGTGTTTATACATACGATGATTGATGATAAAGAAAATACATATCAAGCTAATTTATGGCATGTAGATCTTGATTCTAAAGAATTAACGCAGTGGACTCATGGGAAAGAAAAAGTGTCGAGCCCTTCTTTTTCAGCGGACGGATCGAAGCTTGCATTCTTGTCGACTAGAAATGAAAAAAATCAACTGTATGTATTGTCGACTAAAGGCGGCGAAGCACGCAAAATCACAACATTTGAAAAAGGCGTGAGTAGCTATTTATGGTCGCCTTGTGGCAAGAAGATTTGGTTTTCTGCTTCGTTAAAAGAAGGGAAAAACTATACAGATGAGCCAGACAAAGAAGAAAAGAAAAAACCGGAACCGGTTGTCGTGGATAAAATGAAGTACAAGATGGACGGTGTAGGATTACTTCCTCAAGATGTTTACAAGCATATTGGATTTATCAATCTTGAAACAGAAGAAGTAACGCAATTTACAGATGGAAATCATATGTATGGATTACAAGCCGTTTCACACGATGGCAAGAAAATTGTCTTCAATGTTAATCGTTCTGAAAATCAAGACTTTGAATTCCGACAATCCTTGTATTTGGTAGACGTAGAATCAAAAGAAGAAACAGCGATCATTGAAGAAGAGGGTTACTTTGGTGGTGCTGCATTTTCTTTTGATGATTCAAAGATAGCTTTTGTAGGAAGTGATGCTTCATTTAAAAATGCAACACACACTGAACTGTATGTGTACGATATCGAAACTGGCACAAGAGAAGTCTTAACTGAAGGCATTGATGCTCCAGTAGGGGATTATGTTGTTGCGGATCATCAGCAAGGAGCAGAAGCACCAAGCGTTGTTTGGACAGACAATCATCATTTATATTTCCAAGTTTCAACCATGGGTGATGTTCGATTATATGCGGCTTCACTAGAAGGGGAAATGTATCCAGCTACTGGTGAGGATGAGCATGTATACGGCTATGATGTTTCTGATTCTGGTGAATTTGCCCTCGTGACTGTTTCTACTCCAACTAAAATAGGAGAACTATATGTTCAAACTATAGCTACTGGTGAACGTCATCCATTGACATCATTCAATGAGGCATTTGAAAAAGAAGTTGAACTTGTAGCAGCAGAACCGCTTATGTACAAAGGGGCCAAAGACTTCGATGTTCATGGTTGGTTAATGAAACCAGCTGGATATGTTGAAGGACAGAAGTATCCTTTAATCGTAGAAATCCATGGAGGACCGCATGCGATGTATGCTAATACATTCTTCCACGAACTTCAATTATTAGCAGCACAAGGGTACGGTGTGTTGTATTTGAATCCACGTGGAAGTCATGGGTATAATCAACAGTTTGTCGATTCTGTTCGAGGAGATTATGGCGGGAATGATTACCAAGATATAATGGATGGATTGGATACGGTATTGGCTGAACATGACTGGATTGATCAATTGCGATTAGGTGTAACTGGAGGTAGTTATGGTGGCTTCATGACGAACTGGATTGTCGGTCACACGAATCGATTTAAAGCAGCAGTAACTCAACGATCGATTTCGAACTGGATTAGCTTCTTTGGCGTCTCAGACATTGGCTATTATTTTAATGAGTGGCAAATTGGTACAGATATGACGGACGTGGATAAGTTATGGAACCACTCTCCTTTGAAGTATGCGAGTAACGTTGAAACACCTTTACTTATTTTGCATAGTGAAAAAGATTTCCGTTGCCCAATAGAACAAGCTGAGCAACTTTACATTACATTAAAACAAATGAAAAAGGAGACGCGATTGGTGAGATTCCCTGATGCGGATCATAATTTGTCACGAACGGGTACTCCGAGTTTAAGATATGCAAGATTGCAACAAATAGTGGATTGGTTTGAAAAGTATATTTGAGGTGATTTTTTGATTGATGCAAAAAAAAAGGTTCAATTGCGACCGATTTCAGAGTCTGATTTACATGTACTTTGGGAAATGAGTGCAAAAGAAGAAACACCAGAATGGAAGAAATGGGATGCACCTTATTATCCCTATACACCAAAAACGTATGAAGAGTTTTTGACTAATAAAGAATTTTATCTTGAACCGAATCGAATTCAAGGCATCGAAGTGAATAATGAACTGATTGGAATTGTTTCTTACTACTGGGAGCACAAACCTTCGAACTGGCTTGAGATGGGAATATCCATTTTCAAACCAGCCTATTGGAATGGTGGATATGGGACAGATGCGATGAGGCAATGGATGAACAAGCTATTCACGGAAATGCCATTGGTTCGCGTCGGATTCACGACTTGGTCGGGAAATGAACGCATGATTAAGGTTGGAGAGAAGTTAGGTATGACAATGGAAGCTCGCCTTCGAAAAGTTCGATTATATAATGATGTTTATTATGATTCAATTCGAATGGGAATTTTAAGAGAAGAGTGGAAAGTTCTGAAATGATGAATGAAAAACTTCTTCTTTCGCTATGGCGAGAGGAGGAGTTTTTTCAAAAGATTACTACGAAAGTGCAAAGCTGATGCTTTGCGCTTTTTTGTGTTTTCGTTTAATGAAAACAAGCGAAATGATTAGAAAAAATCAAATATCTATGATATAAATAGTAAGGTTAACCTAATACCGAGTATACAGGTAGGAATAATATATGTAAAAAGGGGGATTTACAGTGGGTCGTGAATTCGTTGAAATTTTTGATGAGTGGGTAGATTCGTATGATGCATCGGTTTCGGGACAAGATCCTGAATATCGCGATGTTTTTGATAAATATGAGGAAATTTTGTCAGCGGTGGCTGAACGTTCTTCTGGAACAGTGCTAGAATTTGGAACGGGAACAGGAAATTTAACGGCAAAGCTAGTTGAAGCGGGTTACAAGGTTATTGGGATTGAACCGAATGCTGCGATGCGAAAAGTAACAGGGGAACGCTTTCCACAAATTCCATTAATAGATGGAGATTTGTTGTCTTTTGAATCGCAAGAACAAGTAGATACGATTGTAAGTACCTACGTTTTTCATCATTTAACGGATGAAGATAAAGGCAAAGCAGTCCATAAATATGCTACTCTTTTGTCAAAGGGTGGAAAAGTAGTATTTGCTGATACAGTTTTTATTACACAACAAGCCAAACAAGATCAAATCAATAAAGAGCGCGCACGTGGTTTTAATAACGTAGCAGATGATTTGGAACGTGAATACTATACGACCATTTCTATTCTTGAAACAATATTTAAGAATGCTGGATTTGAAGTTCGTTTTGAGCGTATGAATGATTATGTATGGCTGATGGAAGCAACTAAAAACTAAAGGAGTGTTGGAAAATGAAACAGATGAATGTAGAAAGCTTTAATTTAGATCATACAAAAGTGGTTGCACCTTATGTTCGTTTAGCAGGCAGAAAGCTTGGAGCTAATGGTGACGAAATTTTAAA
>JBEVEQ010000001.1:0-4508 GCA_040512715.1 Paenisporosarcina sp.
TTGATAAAACGCAATTCGTGAAACAAGATCCTGAAGAGTTGAAGTTTGTTTGTGAAAGCATAAACACGAAAATAATGAAGGACTGTATTCAAGAACGGTTAAGTAAAGTGTTTACCAATATGACATTCCACCAGGATCATATCTTTTTTGAACATCCATTGAAGGGTTCTATCGAAATGTCCTTTTCCCCTTATTACTTACATGTAAGTTGTGAAGGGTCTCAAATGTTAGATTTAGATTTGTTTGCCGGATTGTCAGATACGTGTGATTGTTACTTGGCATTTCAACAAGAACAGAATGCTTTTGGTTGGTTAAAGCCAATAAAAATTGAATCTATGCACTCGTTTTCAGAAATTCTAGACTTCGTATAGAAAGATTATGTGTTTTCATGTATAATCCTTCATGGAGATAACTTCTCAGTGGATCTTTCAAGAAGGAGGAAATGAAATTATGCCTACATGGTTAATAATAACTTCAATTATTGTTGCACTATTAGTTGGAGTTGCAATTGGTTTTTTTGCTGCTCGTCAATATATGATGAAGTATTTAAAAGAAAACCCACCGGTAAACGAACAAATGCTTCGGATGATGATGGCTCAAATGGGTCGTAAACCGTCTGAAAAACAAGTAAAACAAATGATGAATCAAATGAATAAAATGCAAAAATAAAAACAGCACTCCTGCGAGTGCTGTTTTATTTAATTGGTAATAAATTATACGTATATAAAAAATCTACAACTGTTTTTTCATATTCCTCAGGATTTTGATTAAATGATTGTGCATGTGCACCATTTTCAAATAGTTTTAATTGTTTTGGACCATTTTTCAGTTCATATAATTCCTTTGTCATATCTGGCAAAATGAAATCGTCAGGTAAGCTATGAATGAATAAGACCGGTTTTTCAATATGTTTAACAGCTTCACGTGGTGATACGAGTCTCATTGAATAGCCATCACGAACTCTTAAGAAAATATCCGCTAATTTTATGGCATACCGCGTTCTTAACGGAGTTTCTTTTTTCATTAAATACAGCAACTGATCTGTGAAATCTGAAAAAGCACAATCAGCTATATAAAAATGAGCATGGTCCTCAACTGTTCCAGCATATAAGATGGTTGTAGCCGCTCCCATCGATTCTCCATGTATTCCAATAATAGCCTCATCTCCAGCATAATCATGGACTGCTTTTACAATTGCCTGTAAATCCATTTTTTCATAATGGCCGAAGCTCGTTGTCTTTCCTCCTGAATCACCATGTCGTCTATGATCATAAACAACTGAATTAAAACCCAATCTTTCAAATAATCTCGCATATTTGACCGAATTTATTTTATTTTCGGTTACCCCATGACATATAACGACGAAATTATTCGTTTCAAGAGGTTCAAGAAAAATCGCTTTTATGGGATAGCCATTAGGGCTATCAATCCATTTCTCCGTTTTGCTGACTGTATTAAACCATACTTCATCAAAACGCTTGGCGGTGATTTCTCGATCTAAAATAAATGCATCATCTTTTTTCTTTAAATACATGAGACGATTGGTGAAAATAAAACCAAAAATCGCCGCACTCGCAGTCAAAATACTCCACAGAATACTCGTTATCCAAAGAATGCGACGTTTCATAAAAAAACCTCCTATAGTTATGAATGATTTTTGGAAAACAAACGATACATACCAGTATCAATTGGTCGTGAAACATAAGGTTTAATAACCGAAACGGCTTCACATAATTGGTCCAAATCAATTCCTGTATCTATATTCATTGTATGCAACATGTTTACTACATCTTCCGTTGCAACATTTCCTGTTGCCCCAGGAGCGAAAGGGCATCCTCCAAGTCCACCGGCGGATGTATCGAAACGTGTAATGCCTGCTTGTAATGCAGCAAAAATATTAGTTAAACCCATTTTTCGTGTATCGTGAAAATGGGCTGTGATTAATACATTAGGCAAGTGGTCAGCTAGTTTAGAAAATAATTGGTAACTTTCGACAGGATTAGCCATGCCAATAGTATCGGCTATACTCAGCTCATCAACACCCCATGAAGTAAATTCTTTACATAATGCAATTGTATCCTCTACATTTATCTTTCCTTCATAAGGACAATAAAATGCAGTAGAAATACAGGCTCTAATAAAAATTCCTTGTTCTTTTAATTTCGTGATAACGGGTTTTAAATCCTTCATGCTTTGTTCCGTTGTTTTATTAATGTTCTTAGAATTAAATGTATTACTCACACCAACAAAAACAGCAAGTGAATCAGCCCCTACTTCAAGTGCCCGTTCAATTCCTTTTGCATTCGGTGTAAGGACGATTTGTCGACCATGTTTTGGAGTAAGTTGAACAATTTGAGAAGAATCTGCCATTTGTGGTACCCACTTTGGTGATACAAATGACGTAATTTCCATTTCTTGAACCCCAGCGTTCTGTAATGCTTGTATAAATTCTAATTTTGTCTCTGTCGGAACCTCATTTTTTTCATTCTGAAGCCCATCGCGTGGACCTACCTCGATAATTGTCACATTGTTTGGTAAACTAAACATATCATCCCTCCTAACTCTATTGTAATGATGGGATGGTACCTCAAGCAAATATATTTTACATAAGGGTTGAAGGAGGATTTTGATGTCTACAAAAGAAGTTGTAATTGTTAGTGCTGTTCGTACAGCAATTGGTTCATTTCAAGGGTCACTTAAAGATGTTCCTGCTACGAAATTAGGTGCAATTGTTATAAAAGAAGCTTTAGCAAAAGCAGGAATCGATCACAACCATGTTAGTGAAGTAATTATGGGGAACGTATTACAAGCTGGTCTTGGCCAAAATCCTGCACGTCAAGCATCCATCTTCGCAGGTTTACCTGATACAGTACCTTCAATGACTATAAATAAAGTATGTGGTTCTGGACTAAAGGCCATTCACCTCGCTACGCAAGCTATTCTATCAGGAGATTCAGATATCGTAGTTGCTGGCGGTATGGAGAATATGAGCCAAGCTCCATATTTATTAAAAAATGCTCGCGAAGGTTTCCGCATGGGCGATCAAAAAGTTGTAGATAGCATGATATCCGATGGATTATGGTGTGCTTTTAATGATTACCATATGGGAATTACAGCAGAAAACTTATGTGACCGCTACGGAATTACACGTGAAGAACAAGATGAATTTTCTGCTCGGTCTCAACAACGTGCTGTTAAAGCTATTGAAGCAGGTAAGTTTAAAGAAGAAATTGTTCCTGTAGAAATACCTCAACGTAAAGGCGATTCAATTATTTTTGATACAGATGAATATCCGAAACAAGGTTCAACTGCAGAAAAACTTGCTGGCTTACGTCCTGCGTTTAAAAAAGAAGGTAGTGTAACGGCTGGAAATGCATCAGGAATCAATGATGGTGCTGCAGCTGTAGTTGTTATGTCAAAGGAAAAAGCGGATGAATTAGGCTTAACTCCATTAGCAACTATTCTTGCAAATGCCTCTGCAGGCGTGGATCCATCAGTGATGGGTATTGGACCTGTTCAAGCTGTTAAAAATGTCTTCCAAAAATCAGGATTATCTATGGCAGATATGGATTTAGTTGAAGCTAATGAAGCATTTGCTGCTCAATCCATTGCTGTAGATCGTGAATTAGCATTTAATCATGAAAAATTGAATGTCAATGGAGGAGCAATCGCTCTAGGACATCCAATCGGTGCTAGTGGCACCCGAATTTTCGTTTCACTTTTACATGAAATGATTAAACAAGACGCGAAAACTGGACTAGCTACGCTTTGTATTGGTGGCGGTCAAGGGGTAGCAACTATCATCAAAAGACCTTAAGTAGTAGGTGAGAAGAATGGCGAAAAAGAAACAACCAAGAAGAAATCAACCTGCGTCTTCAACTGAAAAAGCCAAGGAATCTTATTCTGATCATTTAAATGTAGATGTATTAGAGAAACTAAAGATGGCTAAAAAAGAATTGCAGGAAGCAGAAAAAGTAAAAGAAGAAGAACGTGAAGCTCAACTGCAATTTGAACGAGTGCAGCGTGAAAAGAACAAATCCTTCGAAGAATTACTTGATGAGTATGGCATGAAGGGTAATAAATATTAAATTCTAAGGTAATTCACAAAGAGCGAATCACAGTGAAATAATCATTGTGATTCGCTCTTTTTTTCATTTTTGAATAATTTAACTCCTTAATAATTAAAATCTTTATAATAGACAGTTAGCAGTACTTTTCTATTAAAAAGAAGGCTATGTTAAATATTATGGTTGATTTTAAAGCATTTACTTGATTGTAGTGAAAGGCGGCGACTCCAGCGGGAAAAGCGAGTCCGGGTGAGACCCCACAGTGAGCTTAGCGAGCGTAGTAGGCTAACGGACCGCCCGCGGAAAACGTCCGCATGTTTCTGTTTCTGCATCGCTTTGCTAGCTTCGAAACATGAAAGAACGTTGCATCGCTACGCTAGCTTCGAAACATGAAATTGTGTTGAAAATCAACAATATAGTTTAAAGAAATAGAGAGTAGTC
>JBEVEQ010000007.1:0-3704 GCA_040512715.1 Paenisporosarcina sp.
CGATACCAAATGCTTTTTCGACTTTCTCAATACCGGCTTCAGTCAATACAACACCTTTAGTCGACTCATCATATGAATAATCATCATCTTTAATAAGTGCACGAACCAATGCATTGGACTGCATATAAAGCTGTGCAGATTTGGCTGCTTGTCCTGAAATGATTAAAGGCGTACGCGCTTCATCAATCAAAATAGAATCGACTTCATCAATTACTGCATAGTAAAGTGGACGTTGAACATGATCCTCTTTATACAGAACCATATTGTCACGTAAATAATCGAAACCTAGTTCGTTATTTGTAGAGTACGTAATATCAGCAGCATATGCTTCACGCTTCTCATCTTTATTCATACTGTTTAAATTTAAACCAACCGTTAAACCAAGGAACTCATACAACTGTCCCATTTCTTGTGCATCACGGCTAGCTAAGTATTCATTGACGGTTACAACGTGGACGCCACGTCCAGTCAACGCATTTAAATAAACAGGTAAGGTAGACGTTAAGGTTTTCCCTTCCCCTGTCTTCATTTCCGAAATGTTCCCTTCATGAAGTGCAGCAGCACCCATGATCTGAACGCGGAAAGGATACAATCCTAGCACACGCTTAGCGGCTTCCCGAACGACAGCGAAAGCTTCTACTTTAATATCTTCTAAATCAGTACCATTAGCTAAACGAGTTTGAAAATCTCCCGTTTTAGCACGAAGCTGGTCATCTGTTAAAGCTTCCATGTCTGATGCTAACGCCTCAACTTGATCGGCAATTTTTTCTAATCTTTTTACGTCACGTTTATTTGGGTCAAATACTTTATTTAATACACCAAGCAATACAATCACTTCCAATGTTTAGTCTCAACGTTCATTTTAACACTGCAGAAGTAGCGGTGCAAATGACTCAATCTCTAGGAAGGATTCGACTCTTTCCGCAAAAACGCTTCAAGAGAGGTACGATTCAATGGACGACTGAAGTAATAGCCTTGAATCACATCCACTTTCCAGTCCTTTAACAGGTTTAATTGTTCAAGGGTTTCGACACCTTCCGCCACGACATCAAAATCGAGACGATGGGAAAGGTCAATAATCGACTGCACAATTGCATCCACTTTTGAGTCAACTTCAATTTGAGAAGTAAATTCCTTATCGATTTTCACTCGATTGATTGGCAATAAACGCAAATAATTTAAGGAAGAATACTCTGTTCCAAAATCATCGAGTGCAATGGATACGCCCATTTCTTTTAAACTAGTTAATTTTTTCAGCATTTCATTGCCACCGTCAATTAAAAATGACTCCGTAATTTCGAGTTCAATCAATTTTGGTGACACACGATATTTGTTCAGTAATTCTTTTATTCTTGCCATAAATAATGGCTCGCGCAGCTGAAGAGCACTTACATTAATCGCCATTCGTTTAATATGTGGAAAGGCTCTATGAAGCTCGTTTATTTCGCGAATCGCTGTTTCCATCACCCAGTCACCGATTGCTTGAATGTTACCCGTACTTTCTGCGAGGGGAATAAATTCTATTGGAGAAATCATACCCCATTCCGGGTGTTTCCAACGAATGAGTGCCTCTATCCCCTCGGTTTGATTGGTTTCTATGTTAATTTGTGGCTGGTAATGTAGCAAGAATTGATTATCTTTCATTGCTTCTCTCAGACCTTGTTCCATCATGAGTTGCTTTTCAAACACTTCTTTCATTTCAAAATTAAAGAAAATCACACGGTTACGTCCTGCTTCCTTCGCTTTATAAAGGGCCGTATCGGCATTCGCGATTAACTGTTCATGGGACTTAGCATCTGTTGGAAATAAAGAGACACCCATGGATGGAGTAACGTACAATGTATGTTCATTCAAGATAAACGGTTGTAAAAATGAACGGTGAATATCTCTAAGTGTAGTGCGAATGTTAAAGAAGTTTTTCTTTTCTGCTCGGAGTAAAATAATAAATTCATCTCCACCAAATCGTCCAAAATAACTGTTTTCAGGCAATAAACTGGTGATGCGCTCTGCCACCTGGATTAGTAACGAATCGCCGTAAGCATGACCTTTTGAATCATTGATTTGTTTGAAATGATCGAGATCCATAAATGTTACAGCTACAATTTCATTTTTATTGGTGTAGCTTTCAATCCATTCATTCAGCTTATGATCGATCGATAAGCGATTAGGCAAATTGGTTAACTGGTCGAATTTAGCCTGATAATCCATTTCTTGAATTTTATAATGCAACCGGGAACCCATTTGTTCGATGGATGCCGCAATCTCACCGAATTCATCCTCACGAGTAATGTTCAAATTGGTTAGTAAATTGCCCTCCTCCATCTCTTTCACATGCATATTAATCATCGTAACATCTCGTAGAAACGGTCTTAACGACATCCATATAAAGAATAAAATCATTACCCCAGCAAGAAACCAAGTCAAACTTAACGTTGTTAAATGATGACTTAAAGGAGTTGTCACAATAGACTCATCAGCGTAACTGACTAATTGCCACCCAGTCTTATCAACACCACGAATTTCCACGTAATACTTTCCTTTGTCAGTTTCAATTAATTTTGAATCGTTAGCCAACAAATTTTGACCATTTAATTCTGGCCACAAATTTTCCGAATCATATAGAACCTGTCCGCTACTCGATAACAAAATATGGTGTTTCCCACTTGATTCAAACATGTTGATTAAAGGAGGAATGCCATCTAAATGCATATCAGCACCGAAATATCCGAGTCTTATTCCATCGCGATCAATCGGATAAATGACGCTAATGGTTGGTTCCTTTGTTTGATAATCATTATATAAATCGGAGAATGACGCCCTCGTTTTAGAAGCGCCAGCTGCTTTCCATAACCATGGTTGATTACTAACTCGGTAATATTCATCTGATACAACTCCATGGTCAGCTATATAGAAATCATTTTTTAATAAGGCAACCCACAAAAGTTCAAGTGTAGGGTCCTCTTCTTGAAAGCGTGTCAATAAGCTATTGGTCAATTGATAGTCTGGATTCGTTTTTACATTTTCTCTCGTCGGCATGGATTCCGCGAATCGTTTCATCGTTTCAAGCTCTGCGATTTGCTTCACGATCTCGCCTTTTCCAGAAAACAACGAAAATACTTTTCCCGCAACCAATTCGTTCTCGAGCGCCAATCCTTTTTCCATTTGGGTTTCATAAAGATTTTTCGAATGCATATACGAGTATGTAGCCAATATAAAAATAATCGGAATAACGACGGCAGCCATGGCAAATAACACCTTCGCCCGGAATCCCAATCGATTCCAAAATGCCAACTTTGCCACTCGAATCCCTCCCCCATTAGAAACGAATTATCATCTTTCTATATATCGTTTAATAATTCTCTTTTTCAAGTAAAAGTCCTTCTATTTCGACAAAAAATTAACGATTCAAGAGTTGGGAAAATAAAAAGGGTACATTCCTTTTATTGAACATCCGGTCGAAGATACAATTTCGACCTCATCAGCTTTTCGAATTTCTAATTTACTTGTCACAATGGTTTCGCTTCGGATTGCAAAAATTTGCAATTTGATTATTACAATAAAAGCAAACCTAAAACCAGTTTGCATCCATCGATAGTTGATAATTCAACTTAGAAATGAGTTTTTGATTTGGGAAATAAAGAGGTGACACTCCCTTTAAAGAGCAAGCGGTCGAAGATACAATTTCGACCGCATCTGCTTGTCGA
>JBEVEQ010000091.1:0-7214 GCA_040512715.1 Paenisporosarcina sp.
GGTGTTTCCCCTGCCTCCATTCCACCACCTGGAAATACATAATATTCATGATTGTTTCTAACTCTTTTAATTAACGCAAACTTTCCGTCTAGTTCAATGATTGCACCACTTCTTATTCTCATTTATTAATTATAGCTCCTTGTCTTAGTTATTTTTTATCATCACTTTTTAGACAGAGCAAGTATGGGTTATCTCTACTTGCTTTCATAAAAGTGAGACGTGTTAGTGCGATAAAACGTTACGTTTGTGCGATAAATCTGCATTTGAATGAAAAATTATTCAATCTATTTTACATAAGAAAAAGCGAAGACCCAAGGAGGTATTCGCTTTTATAGGTTAGTTGTATAAATCTTTTTGAGCATTCTTATCGACATCTTGTGGAGTGTCTGATGAACCAAATCTTTCTACGTCTTCAAAACTGTCCTCATAATCACGAACGCCACCCTCATCTTTTACAGGGTGTTTTGTAGACGAGCCAAGAATCGCTTCTTCAGATGGACGACTGTCTGTGTCGAAATCAGGATTCGCGTGCTCGATACATGTACGAGCCATTGGCAGTGCTTCTAAGCGTTCAAAAGGAATATCCTCACCACAGATTTCACATACGCCATATGTTCCATCTTTGATAGCTTGTAAAGCTGTTTCGATTTGTTCCATATCATCTTCTTTGTGTTGCTCGATTGCCATTTCTGTATTTTGGTCCGTTAAATCAGTTGCATTATCGGCAGGATGATTATCGTAATTCGATAGCTCTGTCGTTTCTAAATGTTGATCTGCATGAAGTCTACTTTTTACGTCTTTAAGTTCTTGGGTCAACTGATCTTTTAATTTTTTTAATTGCTGTTCTCTCATGAGTTAGTTCCTCCAGGTTCTTTTCGCTTTCTCTCTCTATTTCCTTTATCAAGGAAATCAAACCTTCTTTTCAAAATTCAGTTTAACGATGTATGATGGAGAGAGGAAATAGAGGAGGAACGCCCGTGTTAAAGAATCACATAACTGTTGTAATCGGTGGCGTTTTTGCCCTTTTTATTGCAATGAGCATTGGTCGATTTGCTTACACACCGATATTGCCTTTTATGCAAAAAGAAGCTGGTTTCACTACACAATTCGCAGGATTTTTAGCTTCTAGTAATTATGCCGGCTACTTAATCGGAGCAATCATAGCTTCTTTAGTTCCCTTGAAGCGTAATCGAGCAATTTTTTTACGATTTAGCATCATATTAAGTATTTTATTTACTTTATTAATGGGACTTACATATAGCCATGCCTCATGGATGATTTGGCGATTTTTAGCTGGAATTATGAGTGCTTTTGTTTTCGTTTTGGCATCTAGTTTAGTTCTTGATCAATTAGCAAAACAACGGAAATTACGTTGGATTGGCGTCATGTACGGTGGAGTGGGACTGGGCATTTTCGTTTCAGGTTTACTCGTACCGATTTTAATTCAAACATTTGATTATGAAGGCGCCTGGATTGGACTTGCCATAGTGGCAATTGTTTTAGCGATTATTGTTTTTCTGACAGTAACGGAAGATAAAACATTACATACGACTAAAGAGACGATTGTTCCTGTAAAACCGAGTAAATCACCAAAATGGCTTCCATGGTTACTCGCTTCCTATGGTTTAGAAGGTTTAGGTTATATTGTGACGGGGACATTCATCGTTGCGATTGCAGATCAGACACCAGCTTTTAGTGGAAACGCCACAAAAGTATGGGTATTAGTCGGGTTGGCCGCAATTCCATCTTGTGTTCTTTGGGCTTATCTTGGTAATAGATTTGGTTATATGCGATCACTCTCGATTCTCTTAATCATTCAATCCATTGGGATTGCCCTACCAGCCCTATCTGATTCTTCGCTCAGCTTTTATATAAGTGCAGTATTGTTTGGTGCAACATTTATGGGGGTTACAACTTTAGCTACTGCTTTTGCTCGGAATAAAAATCCACTCAACAGTGCTAAAACAATTGCAATCATGACAACTATTTATGCGTTAGGGCAAATGATTGGTCCAGCTGTTGCAGGAATATTAACCGCGGAAACAGAAAGTTATACATGGGCATTATTAGGAGCATCTGTGTTCGTTATGATCAGTGCACTTTTCTTATTGCCATTAGTTAAACAGGAAAGGATTGAACCGGACTATGACGTACATCAAAAGAATTGACCATATTCAGCTTGCTGCTCCTGTCGGTTGCGAAGAACAAGCTCGTGCCTTTTTTCATGACATACTGGCACTAAAAGAAATCGAAAAACCTGAGGAATTAAAGAAAAACGGTGGTGCGTGGTTTTCTAACGGACATGTCGATATTCATGTAGGAGCTGAGGAAACATTTGTCCCGGCTAAAAAAGCTCATCCTGCTTTTGAAGTGACTCAGATTGACGAATTTGCTAGTTATCTTGAAAATAAGGGAATCGAAATGGAATTTGACCACAAGCTACCAGGAGCAAAACGTTTCTATATTCACGATCCTTTTGGCAACCGATTAGAGTTTTTAGAGTGGGTTGAAAAATAAGGAGGAATTTTCATATGCCCTATGTAAATATTAAAATTACGAATGAACATGTGACCCCTGAAAAAAAGGCAGAGCTCATTCAAGGAGTCACACAATTGCTTGTCGATGTGTTAGACAAAAATCCAGAAACTACAGTCGTTGTCATTGAAGAAGTCGATACTGACAATTGGGGAATTGGCGGAAAATCCGTCACGACTAGAAGAAAAGAAGAGAAGTAAAATCCCGTTTGTTAAACGGGATTTCAGACTGTAGACAAACTTGATTTTAAGTGAATACGCTGTATATAAAAACCGGCAGGGATCACCACTCCGCTTTCCGTGGGCTTGGCTTCAGTCTCCTCGTCACCTGTGGGGTCTTCAGCTCAAGCTTTCCCACAGGAGTCTTCGTGGTAGTCCCTGCCAACGTATTGAGCAAACAAAAGATGAAAAAAGTGCTAACGGTTTCTTCCGCTTTTATCATCCCATATTAGCTGACAAGTCACAATGGTCGAGTGATGTGTATGTTCAAAACTATCATTACATCGCTATTGATAAAATACTTTTGTCGACAAGCTGAACCACTCAATAGTTGAGTGGTTTTCTTATATCAATTTAATTAAACTATTGCTTTTGAGCGCTCGTGATACGTCAGTAAATCCGTGTAATATTTATTCACAGTGGATGTAGAGACTTCAAATTGTTCAGCAATCTCTTTAACCGTCCAATAAGGTCCTTCAAATAATTCTTTGTCTTGTCCGAAACGAATCGCACCAGCTGCAATCGCTACAACTTTACGAGCATTCGGCTGTTGTTCGACTAAGAAGTCCTCGACAATTTCAAGCAATGCTTTTGTTTCTCGACCGTTTTTTTCTAAGAAATCCATTGCTTCAAGAAGGACACCCGCTTCGAAATCAGTAAATTCTCCACCTTGGTACCCATCCTTACACAGCTTCAACCAAAAATCGAGTATCTGATTTTTCATGTATTCGAAAGAGGATTCTTCCGATTGCGCTTCAAATTCCATCACAAATTCCTGAACCACTTTTGAGTGATCCGTTGGAATAAAGACGAGGCTTGAAACCGCCAAATAATGATCCTCTTTCATACTCACATCTGGAAGAATGAAACTAAATAGATGTACTCCAGTTGGCACTGGTTTATCACTTTCACGACGTAAATGTAAGGTTTTATTCGACAGAATATTTTTCACTACTATGTATTCTGTTTCGACTTCAATTACTTCGCCTACAAGAACATCCGGCGATTTCCAAGTTTCCAGCAGATTTTGGACAGCTGGGCGAACCGCTTTTTTATGTTGCTTTTCTACATAATGCTTCCAAATTTCAGGTTTCGTATGAAAAAAGAATTCATCAATAGCAATCGCTTCGATCATTTCCCCCATTAAAAAAGGTTCCAATTGAGCTTTCCATTTATTGATTACTTCTAATAATGCTGGTAAATCACTACGCTCAGGGTACTCATCATAGAAAGTTTGTAGTACTCTTTCTAATTCTTCGGCTTGAACCGTTTCAACTGTCATGGATTGTTTCGCTTCACAACATTTTTTAAATTTCTTGCCACTGCCACATGGGCATGGGTCGTTACGTCCAACCATTTTCACACGTCCTTTTCCTGACAACATCAGTAGTCTAGTCTACCATATCTGATTGGCTCATTGTATGGGACGAAGGAATTGATATGAATGGGTTATATTTTTGTAACGAATGAAATAATATCTAATTGTTAGATTGATTTGGTGGATTTCACGAATTCGACTGCTGCATTTTTCGCATTCGACCAGGGTATTCTCGAATTCATTTTATGTATTCTCGAATTCGATAAAATTCGCATTAATAATTATTTTATTCATAGGTTCACTATCCACTACAGTTCACCTTTAAGAAAGAGGTAACCTAACTTCTACAGTTGTACCTTGATTTATTCCACTTGTGAATGTGATAGTTCCCTTATGCTGACTTATGATCCTAAAGCACAACATTAAACCTAGACCTGTTCCTTTTTCTTTGTTGCTAAAAAAAGGCTCTCCTAACTTTTTAAGACGTTCCTCATCAATTCCTACACCATTATCGATGATCTTTATCAATATATTTGGACCCTCTTGAATGGCTTGGATGTTGACATATCCTCCGTTAGGAATGGCTTCAATGCTATTTTTAATTAGATTGATAAACACTTGTTTTATTTGGTTTGTATCGCACCAAACTGGAGAAATATTTGGTTCCACCTGATGGAATATTTGCACGTTTTGTAAATGTGCCTCTGATTCCAGCAGTGTTTCAACCTCTTTTAGTACTTTCTCAAGATCACTCTTTTTTAATTGAATCTCTTGTGGCTTAGCGAGATTAAGAAACTCCTTGATAATATCCTCAATACGATTAAATTCATCAAGAATGATCTCGAAAAATTCCTGTTTGATTATTCCTTGCTGCAATAGCTGAAAAAGGCCTCTTATAGAAGTAAGAGGATTTCTTATTTCATGGGCAACACCTGCAGCAAGTTCCCCTACCACGGATAATTTCTCAGACTTTGATAACTGTTCTTCTGATTTTCTTTTCTCTGTAATGTCTCTTCCTACAACAATAATGTGCTCGGTTTCTCCATTTTCCCCAATAACAGGGGTTCCCAAACACTCCATTAATATCCACTTTTGATCTGCGTGTAAAAAACGAAATTCCACATGGATGGGTACCTTCGTTTTAACAATTTGGTCAAATTTCATTATTATAAGTGGAACGTCTTCAGGATGTACTCTATCTCCAATTTTAAATCCCATAATACCTTTTTTGAGTAAACCAATTACTTTTTCGATTGATGGTGATGCATACAAAGCATATCCTTTAATATCAAATAACATAATTAGATCCGTCATGTTTTCTGTAATAAGACGATATTTGTATTCACTTTCTCGCAAAGCTTCCTCTGCTTTTTTCCGTGCAGTAATATCAACACATGAAGCAATGACCTCTATCACTTCTCCTCCACGTTTAATTGGGCGTAAAGCAGCTAGATAAGATATTCCATTAAGCATACCTTCATAAGTAACAAGTTCTTCTCCTTCCCAAGCCCTCTGGTAAAATTTCGTTTTTTCTATTACAGTTTCAATAGGAAGAAACTCGTGTAGTGCTTTCCCCACCACTTGATCAGGAATAATGCCTAGTCGGTACAATAAATCTCCATCACAAAGTGTATGAATAAATTGACCAGAGATTTTTTTAAACTTCATGATCATTCCTTGTTGCAACCTTACAGTGTCTTGAAGTTCGTTTTTTGCCATCTGTACTAATTCTTCTGACCACATTCGTTCGTTAATATCTTGAGAAATTCCTAATTTTTTAACAATTTGTCGAATTCCTGGAAGTGCTTCTTCCAATTCATTTGCAGGGACGGGTTTACTAAAGAGATAACCTTGTCCTTCGTTACAAAGATGCTGTTGTAGAAACACCAGTTGTTCCTTGGTTTCAATTCCTTCCGCGACTACATTTAAATTCAAATTATGCGCCATTGAAATGATGGTTTTAACAATTGTTTCATCGTTCGGATTGTTATTAAGTTCTCGGACAAACGATTGGTCGATTTTTAATGTATCGACAGGGAATTGTTTTAAATAGTTTAATGAACTAAATCCTGTCCCAAAATCATCAATGCTTATTCGAACGCCCAGTTGCTTAAACTGCTGTAATGTTGAAATAGTACGTTCAATATCCGCTGTCATACTTTCGGTAATCTCAAGTTCCAGATATTGAGGTTCAAGTCCTGTTTCCTTCAGAACAGTTGCAATCGTGTCAACGAAATTGGACTGAGTGAACTGCCTAGCTGATAAATTGACTGCCATGACCGTTGTAAAACCTTTTTGATGCCATGCTTTATTTTGTTTGCATGCAGTATACAACGCCCATTCCCCGATAGGTATAATTAATCCTGTTTCTTCAGAAACAGGAATGAAGGATGCAGGTGATATCATTCCTCGCTTCGGGTGATTCCAGCGGATTAATGCCTCTACGCCAACTATATTACCGGTTTTCAAATTAAGTTTTGGTTGATAGTGTAACAGGAACTCATCCCGTTCAATTGCTTTATGGAGATCGACTTCCATTTGCAATGGGTTGAATTTTTGTTCATTTGAAAAGTAATACTTAAAATTATTTTTACCTGCTCTTTTTGCTTGATACATGGCAAAATCAGCATTTTTAATCAATGTCTCAACGGTCTCCCCGTCTTCGGGAAATAGGCTAATTCCTACACTTGAAGTAGTGAAAATGTCGTAATTATTTATCTTATATGGAACGGCAAGAACATCAAGTATTCGTTGACCCACCTTTGAAGCAACTGTTTTATCGGCATCTGCTAAAACCACGATAAATTCATCTCCACTTTGACGGAAAATGATATCGTTGCCTTGCACTGATGATTTCAAACGTTTCGTCACTTCTTTCAAAAGAAGATCACCCGTATTGTGTCCTAATGTATCATTGATTACTTTAAAACGATCAAGATCAATCATTAATACAGCCATGCTTTGTTTTTTCTCGGCAGCAGCCGTTAATTCTTTTAAAAGACGTGAATGTAACATATTCCGGTTAGGCAAACCCGTTAAATAATCATGAAAGGCCATGTATTCATTGTTTTTTTCTATTTCTACTTGACTGGTTATATTTTGCGAAATACCGTATACACTATCAATTTGCCCGTTTACCATAA
>JBEVEQ010000167.1:0-6143 GCA_040512715.1 Paenisporosarcina sp.
GTGAATTATTTGTTAAAGATGGAGTTACTTATCAACAAACTTCATCAGCAATCGAAGGAAATCTTCATTTGATTTACGTAAAGAAAGTAGAAGAATCCGAAAAAGAAAAAGAAGTATTTAATTTAAATGGTAAACTTACTTTAGAAATTCGAGAATTTAATTTAAGGGAAAATCACCCTATTATTCAGAAACTTGAGTTTGACCGGCATATAGAGATTCTTAGCCAAATTGGAAGTGTCTATTTGTACATCGATCAGAAGGAATGGGAACGGGACTCCGCTGAAATCGATGAAGATCGACTTGTTTATGTACTCTACATGATTAAAACCGGTTACACATTGGAGGGAAATTAAAATGAGTAAAACCAAGCAACTAATGGCGGGAGTTGCCACGTCTGTTTTAGCACTAAGTATGACTGGTTGCAGTCAAAATGAGGTATTACCAGATGAGCCAACAGGCTATGATTGTGACGACTGGGAATGGGATGATGATGAAGGAACGTACTATTGTGACGACACACGATCTGCCCATTATGGAGGTTATTATTATCTCGGCAATATGTTCAGCAGTAAAAGTGCATTTAAGAAATCGAGTGGGTATTCCAACCACATTTCAAGCTATAAATCTGGAATAGGAAGCGGCACTAAAGGAGGATTTGGAGGGTGATTAACTCTTCATTTTCCAAAGAAAGAAATCGAGTGTATAGCGAAATCCCTTATTTTTATCCTGATTTAGATAAAGAGGAATATGCCTTACTGGATATTCACGCTCAAACCAAAGAATACTGGGAACGAATTCAGCTGGCAGCAACTGAGGTAGGCACTATTTTCAATAAGATAGCACCTCTGCTTCGTACATTAGATGATTCGGCATTGTTACAGATGGGCTTTCCTAATGAAACACTATCTTATATCAGATTGAAAACTATTCCACAAGAATACATTATTGGAAGACTCGATTTTGTTGTGAATGATACAGCGATTAAGTTGCTTGAATTTAATGCAGATACTCCCACTTTCTTAAAGGAGACGTTCCAAGCAAATTCTTTTATTTGCAGGCATTTTGATTTAGAAAACCCTAATGACGGCTGTGACAAGCTTTTACATATAGAAATGAGAAAAGCCATTGCTGCAAGTTGGGTTGTCTTAAATAAACCTGGTACACCCAAAATTGTCTTTACATCACATGGTGATCACATTGAAGATAAATGGACGACCCGTTATCTACAAGAACAACTCGGTTTGCCTTCTGAGTATGTGAGTTTGGACAATTTACGTATTGTAACAGAAACCGTAAGAGAAGATGGAAACACAATTGAAGCAGGTCTATATACACCTTTAGGTGAACGTATTGACATTTTATATCGCCAAACATACCCGATTGAACATTTGGTGAATGATAGAGATCCAGAATCTGAGGAACTTGTGGGTCAAGCTTTAATGAAATTAGTCGAACAGGGGCATCTGAGTATCCTCAACCCACCATCAGCTTTTCTGCTTCAATCAAAAGCGATTCAAGCACTGATATGGGGATTACATGAGGAAAATAAATTTTTCACCAAAACCGAACACGCTATTATACATCGTTATTTTTTACCTACCTATTTAGAGCCTGATACATTTATTCAACGTCAGCAACCTTTTGTAAAAAAACCTTGTTTTGGCCGTGAAGGTGATACGGTGGAAATTTTCAATGGCTTCGGTAATCTAACCATTGAAGAAACGATGAAAACGTACAGTGATACATTACCGGTATTCCAAGAATTTTGTCCTCTTCCTGTAGCCAACATTATAACCATTAAAGGAACTAAAAAAGCTCATCTAATGGTTGGGTGTTTCTTGATTAACAACTCAGCAGGGGCTATTGGAATTCGAGCTGGCAGTGCAATTACAAATAATGAATCATATTTTTTACCGATAGGAATTCCAAAGAAAAACCGAGAGGATGATTAATATGTCAATATTGACATTAGATGCAATATGGAGTTTTTTAGCACATTTTGGAACTGGAATTGGGTTAATGCTATTGGGGTTAACTGCATTTGCATTTACAACAAAATTTTCTGAGCTTAAGTTAATTCAAGAAGGAAACGTTGCCGTAGCTTTAAAACTATGGGGTAAAGCTATTGGGTTAGCGATCGTCATCTATACAGTTTGGGCAGATAGCGTGAACTTATTGGATGCATTTCTTTGGGGACTGGTTGGTATTGGTACTCAGGTTGTAGCATACTGGATCATCGAATTTTTATTAACACCTAAAATGCACTTGGCAGATGAAGTTGAAAAAGGAAACAAAGCAATTGGTTTCAGCCTCTTCTCAGCTGCGATTGTGGTAGGAATTCTCGTAGCAGCAAGTTTAACGTATTAACTGAAGAAGTGTCGCAGATTCCCTTACTAATAACAACATCGTTTAGCAATTACAATTAAATAGAAAAGCCGTATCCCTTTGGAATAAACCTCATGGGATGCGGCTTTTTTTGTGTATTAACAGACTGCTTGCCCTTTAACCTAAGGGTTCGTTGACCATAGTCCTGCTTCTTTGATAAAAATTCGTTTGTTTAATTTCAGTTGAGATACGATAAATTCTGCAATGTCATCAGGTTGCATAACTTTATCTGGATTTCCATCTGTTAAATCATTATCTATGGCTAAATCTGTAGCAACAGTACTTGGTGTCAACGCTGTCACTCGAATATTATGCTTACGCACTTCCATAGCAAGCGATTCTGTAATACCAAGGACACCAAATTTCGAAGCACTATAAGCGCTAGTAATAGGTGCACCTTTTTGACCAGCTGAAGAAGAAATATTAATAATGTCTCCAGATTGTTGTTCAATCATTCCAGGTAATACCGCACGAGTCACATAATAAACACCCATTAAGTTTACTTGAATGATTTTTTCCCACTCTGCAATTTCTAAATCCATAAATTTACCGAATTTCGCAATCCCCGCATTATTGATCAGAATATCGATTGCTCCAAGTTCACTTGTTAACAATTCTGTTGCCTTTGTTACTTCCTCGTTTAAGGAAACATCTGCAACTGCGAATGCAGCTTTCACACCTAGCTCTTCTACTTCTTTAACGACTTGTTGCAATTGTTCTTGAGACCGAGCGATTAGTCCTACATTTACACCTTCTTTTGCTAAAGCAATGGCAACGGCATAGCCGATTCCACGTCCAGCACCTGTAATGATAGCGTTTTTCCCTTTAATTGATGTGGCCAATTGGATCCCCTCCTATTTACTCAAATCTTTTGGTGAAAGTGTTAGTATACCCAATGAAATCCTTTCGTGAAAGAAAATTGCTTATACTCAAAACAAATGCCAGAGACTAATATAAAGGAGTTTTAACAATTTCCTCTATATAAATTCACTGGCATTAAATATTATTAATGTTGGCTTTCTAATTCGGCAACAATCGATTCAACTTCATTTCTCGAAATCTTTTCACGGCCAATTTTCATTGCTTTCAACGTACTATTCGCAAGCGCTAGTGGGACTTTACAAAACATGGTGATTCCACGATTATTAATATCTTTTACATAATCGCTTCCCATTGATAAGTTTTGTTTCGCATAGCTGAACAGATCATCACGATCCCATCCATCTGGTAAAAATCGAACTCCACGTTCGAAATCTTCATCCTGATTTCGAAGAATATTCACCGCTTGCAAGCCTCGTCCAAATGCAATCGCTTTTTCTCGATCAGTTTCTGTATTGTCATGCCATTTCCACAAATCTGATAGCATGCAACCCACTAAACCAGCCACATAATAGGTATAGTCGTCTAAATCCTCTTTTGTTCGAATCTTCCACTCTTGGACTACCCACTTAGCCATACCTTCAGCCATAATGCTAGTTGACTCTTTCACTTTACCTACAACCTCTGGTGGGCAAAGTAAAATCCAATCCGCAAGCCTTTGGGTAACTGCAGGAAGAATATGTTGATATGGTTGAATTAAAGCTCGATATACATCAGGATCAAATGATGTTTTCAAACTATTACTAATAGATGAAAGCAAGTGCCTTTTTGTCTCCGTTAGCATGCTAGGATGATCTTCAATCTCATCTATCGCACGCATACATAAATAGGCCGAAGCCACTGTTTTGCGCAGAGTAGGCTCTAAGAAATTAATTGGAATAAAAAACGTTCTGCTTGTTTGCTTTAACATGTCCATTGCTTCTCGATGCAAGACAACCGCTTCGTTCATATTCTTTTCCTCCCGTTTAGCTCTCTGAGTACAAGTATTGCAACTTTTCATTCTTTTATCATACATCAAGTTTCACTTGCAAAACGACCAAAAAAAGAAAATACACTAAACTAGTGACTTAAGACATAGGGGCTGTCCATTACTACTACAATAAATAAAACCCTATTCCCATAATTAGATAAGCTGCGAGTAATGTTAATCCTTCAAACCAGTTGGATTCCCCATCATTTGAAACACTTATGGTTAATAAAACTGCTGTTGCCATGGCAACTAATTCTGGAATAGTGAAAACCAAAGGCATTGTCTTAGGCATAAATAAAGAAATGAGAACTAAAACAGGTGCTACGAACATAGCTATTTGCAAGGTTGAACCAATTGCGATTTCTACTGCGACATCCATTTTGTTTTTCATGGCCATTAATATTGCTGATGAATGTTCCGCAGCATTTCCTACTATGGCTACGATAATGACACCAATAAATAACTCAGACCAACCAAACTGCTCTCCCACTGATTCAAATGTATGTACTAAGTTTTCAGATACATATGCAACAGCAAGCGTAGATAGTAGTAAAATTCCTAAAGCTTTCTTTTTAGACCATTCCGGTTCTTCATGTTCACCATCTGGTGTTGATTCATCATGATTATAGACTCCTCGATGAGTAACTAGTTTGAAAAATAATCCAGCTAAATATAAGACAATCATAATAATGGAAATTCCCACACTTAGTTGTAAAGTTTTTGATTCATTCATTGACATGGAAAAAATCTCAGGTATGACAAATGCCACAATCACGGCAAACACCAGAAGACCTGAATTATGTCTAGCATCATGAATGCTGAATCTTTGACGTTTAAATTTAATGCCACCTAAGAAGAAGGACAAACCACCAACCAATAGTAAGTTTCCAAGAACTGAACCTGTTAATGATGCCAAAACTACGCCAATCAGACCCGCTTGTAAAGCAAAAATTGAAATAATTAGTTCGACAGCATTACCAAATGTTGCGTTTAGTAATCCTCCGATCCGTGGTCCACTTACAATAGCTAAAGATTCTGTTGCTCTTCCCATAAAACTAGATATTGCAATAATGGTAACCGAACAAATGACAAACATCGTTATACTCGACCAGTGCATTAGTGAAGCCAGAACCGTTAAGGGCACACCAATAAATACCATTATCGTAAATATTCGATTCATAATAAAATAACTCCTCTCGAAAAATTATTCTTGCTTCATTCATTTATGAAAAAAAGATTTTATTTTATTATTACTCTTTTCCTTTCAAAGGGGAAATATTTAGCTAATAGAAGTCTAAAACACCAAGTGCCAAACGGATTTATTCCGTGGCACTTGGTGTTAATTATTGATTTTTAAGTTTGAAATTCAAATCCGTAGCGGCTGCAAATGCTACTTGATCTTTTAAGATTTCCCCACGCCGACTCGCTTTCCCTAATACATATCCTCCAAACGAAATACCCATGAATTCAAAAATATAATTGAATTGTTGTATTAATGGCAATCCTTTTAAATGTGGATTATCTCCACCAACGGCAATAACATACGCCTTCTTCGTCCCCAACTGATCCTTGAAATTCGGGAATTTAGGATCGCGCATCGTTTGAGACCATCGATCCACGAAGTTTTTCATCGTCCCACTCATGCTGTACCAGTATACGGGTGTAGCAAAAATAATCGTATCATGCTTCATCATTCGTTCTATTAAATGGTTATAGTCGTCTTCGACTGGTGAAAAACCACTTTCGTCATGTCGCTGATCATGAATTGGTTTTATTTCATAGTTCCGTAACACAATTTTCTCAACGTCCAAATCCTGAATAGCTATTTCCGTCAACTCTTCTGTGTTTCCATTTTCACGCGTACTACCATATATAACAGCGATGCTCATATTTAAATCTCCTTTACGCT
>JBEVEQ010000140.1:0-4869 GCA_040512715.1 Paenisporosarcina sp.
AACATTTCGCCTTGGAAACAGCACCAGTAACTGAATTATTGATGCCTATGAGCGAAGAACGCAGTACACTGCGTCAATCATTGATTCCTCACTTATTGGAAGCGGCGACGTACAACGTGGCCCGTAAGGCTGATTCGGTGTCGTTGTTTGAAACAGGTTCCGTATTTTTGGGTGAAACGGCTGAAGGTCTTCCTCATGAAGAAGAACATGTAGCGGCAGTGATGACAGGGAAATGGCTAGACCATAGCTGGCAAGCTGAACGCAAGACGGTCGATTTCTTTGTTTTAAAAGGGATTATCGAAGGACTGGTTGCGAAACTAGGATTAGACAAACACGTGACTTTCGAACAAGCTCAAGTGGATGGTCTGCATCCAGGACGCACGGCAGTGATCAAACTGGCTGGTAAATCAGTCGGGTTCGTCGGCCAGCTTCATCCAACAGAACAAAAGAAACGTGATTTAAAAGAAACATATGTCATGGAACTGAACTTGGCGAAATTGGTGACATTCTCATTGGAACCATTGGTATATACTCCGGTACCAAGATTCCCGTCGATTACACGTGATATCGCATTGGTAGTGGAACGCGGTCAAGCTGCAGGTGAACTGCAATACATCATTCGCAATGCGGGTGGAAAGTTATTGAAAGATGTACGCATCTTCGACTTATACGAAGGGGATAAAATGGAACCAGGCAAGAAATCGGTGGCATTCTCTCTTACTTACGAAGATCCGGAACGTACATTAACGGATGAAGAAGTAGTGAAGGCGCATTCGAAAGTGTTAAAAGCACTGGAAGAGCAAGGTAACGCACAACTACGAGGATAATTTTTTGTAAATTAAACGAAGAGGTGAACGTGAATAGTGCCTGCACTATTCACGTCTTGCCTTTTTTTTATATTTTTTTGGCTAGGTATAGAATGCTGCTGGTATGGAGTGAAGCACGTATTAGTATTTTAGGCCATGCATACCGCAAGAGCGTGAAGAATGATACCCGCAAGTATGTGGTTTTTATTCTTGTTGGCTCATTTAAGATAAATAAACAACTTTTCCTATATCCAGATCATTGACCACTCTTTAAAACATTCTCAATATCCTGATTAAGATCAGCAACTGAAAAACTTTCATTAGCTTTATTCGTTAGTTTATATTTCATTTTTAACTTCAAAATTCTTTCCACACTTTCATTAATTCGACCTTCACTAAGTTCACCTGTTTTTACTGCGTTTTCAATAGAATTAATTACCGATATAATTTTCGAATAATCATGTGCAACTAAAATAAGGTCACTTCCTGCTTTGATTGATTGGACGGAAGAGCTTGCGATATCGAAGTTATCAGTAATGGCTTTCATCGTCATATCATCCGTGATCACCACTCCATTAAAACCAAGTTGTTCTCTCAATAAGTTCGTAATAATCGGTTTTGACATCGAAGAAGGAAACTTCGGGTCAAGTTTTGGTATCAAAATATGTGCAATCATGACAATATCAGCTCCATTAGTAATCGCTTGTTTAAATGGGATTAATTCAAGTTGCTTTAACTCATTGAGACTTTTATCAACAATCGGTAATTTCAAATGGGAGTCTACTGCTGTATCACCGTGTCCTGGAAAATGTTTGATGACGGATATGACATGTTGTGATTGTAGTCCTTTCATTGTCTGGATTCCTAATTCACTTACAATGTCAGCTTCATTACCATATGAACGATTGCCGATGATGGGATTGTCTGGATTGCTATTAATATCCAATACAGGTGCAAAATCCATATTGAAACCAAAAGCATTCAATTCTCTCCCTAAAAGCTTTCCAAGTTCATATGAATAGGAAGGGGTATTGATCTTTCCTATCTCTTCATTTGTTGGCAAATTGGTAATCTCGTTTGGGAGTCTTGATATTCGACCTCCTTCTTGATCGATTCCTAAAAAGAGTGGGAAGGTATTTTGCTCATTTACTTTTTTTATTTGATTAAGTAGTTGAAGAGTTTGTTTAGAATTCTTCATATTAGTTGTGTATAAGATGATGCCACCAACGTGATTGTCATTAATTAATGACCGAGTGTTTTTTGTGACGGTCGTATCAGAAATTCCAGCAATAATCATTTGACCAATTTTTTCTTCTAACGTCATTTCCTCAAGTACTCCGGCTACTGTTTGCTCTGATTCTAATGCTTTAGCTACAACCGAGATATGGTGAACTTCCGGATTCGGCTTATGATCGGTGGGTTGATTTAAAATCCATTTTAATTGATAGGTAGCGTTGATTTGATAAATCACGATAATTTGGTTCGTTGTTTGATCTACAAAAGAACGAATTTCATCTGGTTTACCCATTATGTCTTTTATTTCATTCAAATGGATACTATGCAAATGAGGGTGGTATGAGCGTACATCAAAAATGAGATTGTTTTTATGACCTACCGTCACATGGTGAGAGTCTAGGTAATTTTCGTAAATACCTTGTGGAGTAGTTGTTGAATCTTTTGAAAGTCCAAAACTTTTTTTGAGTTCATCGAATTTAGTATGACCCGCCACTACAGGAGTGTCGTATACTCTTCCTGTGTATGCAAGGTCAATAAGATTTTTAATTGGGTCAATAGATTCAACAACTTCTACAGGACTTGCATTGACAGGTTTTTCCTGTTCTTCAGAGATGTGCGATTCATTAACTACTTTTTCATCATCATTTATCGCATTTTATTTTCTGGATACAAAGTAACAATTGTAGTCAATAGAATGATTAAAAGTATAAATCCTAACTTTTTAAACATGTAGTTTACCTCCAAACAAGTACAATGTTCTTTTTTAAGACTGAAGCTTATATAGTATTGACGAGTTGAGTTTGTAAAGCGTTACATCAAATACGTAAACTGGGTATGTGCTTGAGAAAAAACATCGAAATATCACTAGAATCACCAAAAAACACCAGCCCCAATCAATGTTGACCTGATTGTTGCTGGTGTCTGATAAAGTATGGAATTTACTTCATTAGTTGTTCCTTTTTTCACGAGCAATTGTCATTGCTTTTCCTGTATTCGCAAAATGTTTTTTAGTAATGGATGATAAAAATTCTTCCCCTTTTGCCAATAGAATCTTCGCTGCGATTTCATCTACTTTCGAGCCTGCACCTTTAGGTATGGTAAGTCCCGCTTTTAGACTAAGTTTATCCATCTCTTCTAAGAACGCAACTCGTGCTAGGATGGAAGCAGCTGCAACGGCAACATGCAGTTGTTCTGCTTTGGTAGAAAACAGGACATTCTCTCTAATAATTTCTTTCTCCATTTTGATATAATTATAGTAAATTCCACGTTCAGCAAACTGGTCGATTAAAATAAATTCAGGCTTTTGCGGGTGCATTTTATTCAGTACATGTTTCAAAGCTTGATTATGTAAAAGGGCTTTTATTTTCCCTTGTGACCAACCTTGAGCTTGTACTTTGTTATACTTTTCATTTCCTAACGTTAAGATACTATGAGTCAATACTTCTTTTAAATCTGGCGCGATGGTGCGCATAAGAGAATCTGTAAGCATTTTTGAATCTTTAACACCAAGTTCCTTTATTAATTCAATTTGATCGGAAGAAACAAAGCACGCGGCAACGGTCATGGGACCAAAAAAATCACCCGTACCCGTTTCATCGGAACCAATTACAGATGAATACGAAAAACCAGGGGGCAATACATCTCCTTTTGCGGAACTTACTTTTGGTTTTGATAGATAACTACTCCATCGATTTGCTTCTCGTTCTGCACCAGTTCCTTGGAATAAAACCTTGCCAGATTTATATCCTGTAATGGATGTATCCGGTAGTTTTGCAGCGAAAATTACACCAGGAGAAGTTCGAACAATTTTGTGTTTTTCATAGTAGGACGCTACCTCAGAAAACTTATTTGCATTTAATTGAATGACTTGATTGGTCATGACAGGATTCCTTTCGTTTCTCAGTATTCACATGTGTATCCATTTCATGGTATGATTA
The DNA here is from genome assembly GCA_040512715.1 of Paenisporosarcina sp. GTDB lineage: Bacteria > Bacillota > Bacilli > Bacillales_A > Planococcaceae > Paenisporosarcina. The sequence goes on from JBEVEQ010000140.1 coordinate 3,980, forward strand.
TGACTAGTATTTTGTTGGGGAGGGTCGAATTTGACAGAACTACATAAAAATCGAATATCTGTTGACATATATGGCCAATCGTATAAAATGATTGGATCCGAAACGTCAGGTCATATGCGACTAGTCGCTTCCATGGTTGACGATAAAATGCGAGAAATCAATTCACATAACCCCACACTAGACAGTGCTAAATTAGCAGTTCTTACAGCCGTAAATTCGGTCCATGAATATTTGAAACTTAAAGAGCAAATTGAATTACTAGAAGAAGAAATAAAAAGGTTAAAGGGTTGAATTCATGTTAGATATAATCATTCTTGTATTACTAATTGTAGGTTTAGTAGTTGGAGCTAAAAGAGGATTAATAGTCCAATTAATTCATATGACTGGGTTTATTATTGCTCTAATTGTTGCTTATACCTATTATAAACCACTTGCAGAAAAATTTGTTCTTTGGATTCCATATCCAACTGTGGATTCGAATTCAACATTAACACTAGCCATCGATCGTCTCGATTTAGATCAAACGTTTTATCAGCTAATTGCATTTGCACTTATTTTCTTTGTTATTAAATTCGCACTCCAATTAGTAGCATCAATGTTTGATTTCTTGAAATACCTCCCTGTCTTAGGTTTTGTTAGTAAAATTACGGGTGCTATTTTAGGTTTTATTGAATTGTATATTATTCTATTTATTATTCTTTATGTAATCGCGCTGTTACCGATAGCTCCTTTCCAAAATCTAATGAACAATTCGGTTCTAGCTGCATATCTATTAGAGAATACGCCATTTTTGTCAGATACAGTTAAAGAATGGTGGTACATTTATGTTGAATCATGACTTCTCTCTTAGGAGAGAAGTTTTTTTACACTGATAAGAAAGTAAACGTATA
>JBEVEQ010000146.1:0-4270 GCA_040512715.1 Paenisporosarcina sp.
TACATTTCCAATAATATCAAATCGCTCCCAGGAGTCACATATAAATTGGAATACATTTTTAACTTTAATTTACTCATGATAAGTTTGATTCGAAATTTGAAAGGAGAGTTTTCATGAAAAAAGATTATCAAAATGGAGTTAATAATAAGACTGTGTCATTTTCTGATTTTACATTACGTTCAAGAACACAATCTCCTTCACGAAAAGAGGAAATTTCTATGGAGTTAGCTGAGCTAGGGAATTTGAATCCAAAACGTGAACCTATGACACAAAACCAACGTAAGAAAAGAGAACAATGATTATCTCTCCCCTTTTTTGAATCAAAAAAAAGACACCTTCCAAAGCGGAAGGTGCCTTTCCTGAATACATGATAATTAAATTTTTACATCAACTTTTGCGTCAGCTTTAAGCTCTTTTACATGTGCAGCGAACTTTTCTTGCTGTTGCTGTTGTTCCAAAACCCCTCTAATTTCTTCACTTGCTTCTTCTAGAGGAGGGAGTTCTTGACCCGCTTCTTTAGATTGGCCAGCTGCTTGATCGTAGTAGGCTTTAATTTCTTCATCAGTCACTTTAGTTGCAGGTACGACTTTGTCTTGATATTTTTCAAAAACGATGGATTGAGCGATTTGTTCTTTTAATGTATCCAATTCCATGTTTTGAGCTTTAAGTGCTTTCGTCATGGCTTCTTCTCCACCAAATTGCTTTTCAAATGTAGCATAACGATCATCAATTTCTTTTTCAGAAGCAGTTATTTTAGCTTCTTTAGCTTTTTGAAGAATCAAGGTTTGATTTACAAGTGAATCTAGTGTTTGTTTTTTCAATTGCTCAGTTGCCTCTTTGCTACTTGGGTCTTGACCCATTTGTTGCATTTGACCTTGAATCGAAGCTAATGCCTCGTTATATTGTGCACCCGTCAGTTCTTCTTTATTAACTATAGCAACAATCTCTTTTTCATCAACTTGCTGTTTAGCTAAGTTGGCTTCCATTTCTTTTGCTGCAGCTGCAGCTTCTTTTTCTGATGGTGCTTCTTTTGTTGCTTCTTGAGCTGTTTCTTCTTTAGGTGCTTCTTCTTTTGCTGATTTATCTTCATCACTACAAGCTGTCAGTCCAAGTGTCAAAACACCTGCTGCTATAGGAAGTAATAATTTTTTGAAATTCATATTTGGAAACTCCTTTCAAATCTAATGGCTTATATTCAATGCCTAGTTTGCATCTTAACTAATTCTCGAGAAGAATTAAACCAATAACCCTTCATGACATCTAAATGAAATAATTCTGTTATCTTATTTACGACATATTTACTTTCTTGTCTTTTACTTATACGTTGTATGATTTACACATAAAATGAACCACCTTAGCTAGAAAGGAAGGCTCATTTTGAAACCCATTATAGGCGTATCAACAAATCTTAAGAATCAAGTGTTATCGGTTTCGACAGACTATCTACAGGCTATTACAGCATTCGGTGGAGTACCCATTGTCTTGCCTAATCTTAGAGAAGATGATATTAATTCAGTTGCTCTATTATTAGATGGTTTACTTTTAACGGGTGGTGGTGATATTGACCCGACTTTGTTTGATGAAGAACCTATTCCTAATCTTGGAAACATCACACCTGAAAGAGACAGTTTTGAAATAGGCCTCATACAAAAATTGTTACATTTGAATAAACCTATTTTAGGAATTTGTAGAGGGTGTCAAATTTTGAACATCGCGGTTGGTGGTAATATGTATCAAGATATTTATTCTCAAGTTGAAAAACCACTTTTACAACATAACCAAGCAGCTCCTCGTCATCACGCTTCGCATTTTATTCAAATAATAAAAGAAACGAAGCTTCATGGCATGTTACAAAGTAATTTAGCAAAAGTGAATAGTTTTCACCATCAAGCAGTCAAGAAAATTCCAAAACCTTTTGAAGTTTGTGCTGTTGCCAACGATGGCATGATAGAGGCAATTGAAAGCACAGAACACGCCTTTGCTTTAGGCATTCAGTGGCATCCTGAAGGATTGTTATCAAAAAATGATGTAGTATCTACCTTAATATTCAGTGCATTCATTAATGCTTGCTTAAAAATTTGATAAGCAATTTAATAATTCATTCATGAAAAATTCTTTCCTGGGAAAACTACAAGACATAACGACCTAAGGAGGGATCGGATTGAATAGATGGCTTCGATTAACCTTTACAATAAGTGCCTGCTTCTTACTACTTTCCTCTGGTGCGTATGCGAATGAGCAAAAACCCACGAGAGAACAAGTGTTGGAAAAGCGGATGGCATATTATATAAATTACTCGAGTGATGTATTGCCCTGGTATTATTTAGCCGCAATTGATCAGTATGAACGCAATCTTCAAGAAGTGCGAAGAGATCTACCAAAGCGTGAAGGTGTTGTAGCCATGCAATTTTCGGATGACTACTGGGTAGGTCCACTTAATCCACAAAGAGATGATACGTACTCATTTTCTATCGCTTTTTTTAATGGAAATGGAACTGACGGTAATGATGACGGACTTGCAGATCGCAAGAATGATGACGATGTTATGGGGACGTTAGTTGAGTATTTGAATGCACATGGACAAAGCGAAAAAGAATTTAAAAAAGCCATTAAAAATTACTACCAGAACGATTTGGCGGTTAATCAAATCATGACAACTGCTAAGATTTATCAGCATTTTGAAACCATAAATTTAGATCAACATGCCTTTCCGCTTCCACTTAGACAGGATTATAGCTATCGAAGTACTTGGGGAGATCGTCGTGGATGGGGCGGTCGAAGGATTCATGAGGGCACCGACTTATTCGCCTCATATGGTATGCCTGTAAAATCCACCACATATGGCTTGATCGAAACTATGGGATGGAACGATTTCGGTGGTTGGCGAGTTGGCATACGAGATGTAAACAATACCTATCATTATTACGCGCATTTATCGAGCTTTAACAAAAAAATTAAGCAGGGAGATATTATTGAACCGGGAACCATTATTGGCTACGTGGGTAGTTCAGGATACGGGAAAAAGTGGACATCAGGTCGTTTCCCGCCACATCTTCACTACGGTATGTATAAATTTAACGGCCGGACAGAATGGGCTTACGATCCCTTCCCTTCATTAAGGATTTGGGAACAGGAAGAACGCAAACGAGGCAATAAACAATGATTACCCCAAAAAACCTCCCAGTATCTATAAACGACTGGGGGGTTTATGATTAAAATCAGTTATTCTTTTTCTTCATACCTTCGTTCAACAACTCAAAAACAGAATTCAATTGATCATTTGTAATTCTTTCATACTGATCACCAAGACTTAATTCAAAGTAACAAGAATGATCACTTGTTTCTCTTACATAACCAGAGATACCGACATTCGTCATGACAGAAACGTCCGTTAATATACTTTCCATCTCTTCTTTGGATGCATCAAAATGTACATGAAACATATTCGATACAGGCACAACAGGCATAGTTGAAACCGCATGACATGAATTAAATCGTTTAGCCAAATCCTTAGCATCATGATAATATTGATTCATTTTCTGAACACGTTGCTCGAAATAAGTATTCGCCGAAATGATATACGGATAGAGACTGATTAGATTCCCTCCATGACGTTGCTTCCACACCTTTGATTCCTGTGTAAAGTCACAGTCTCCAGCAAGTACAGCCCCTGCCACGCCACCAATCCCTTTATAAACAGAGATATATACACTATCAAACAGATCACAAATTTCAGCAGCCGTTTTCTGATAGAATGGTAGAACTTCAAGAAGACGAGCACCATCTAAATGCAGCAGGATTCCTTTTACACGGCAATAATTCGAAATTTTTTCTAGCGTTTCATAGTCAGGTAACTGTCCTCCGATTTCTCGTTGCGGTAACTCAAGTAATAAACAGGCGATATCTTCTTCCATATTCACCACGTCTTCTAAGGTGATCACCCTTGTCTTATCTGCTAACAAAACAGACTCAATGTGATGCAATTTTTTTAAGCCATCTTCTTCATGAATCTCTAAATGACATAGAGGATGATAGGCGACTTTCTTCAAATTTTTACGATCACACCAAATGCGCAAAGCGATTTGCTGGGCCATCGTTCCACTTGGAAAAAACACAGCAGATTCTTTACCTAATAGAGCAGCCATTTTGTCCTCGAAATTCTCAATAATTTTCCCAGTTCCATAAATGTCACTTTCCACATCACCATCAACATTTTGAAATGCCTCTTTGAGGACTTGCACATTTCGCTTCCCATGACCTGCCAATTGGA
>JBEVEQ010000147.1:0-2659 GCA_040512715.1 Paenisporosarcina sp.
AACATTTATCTATGGAACGTGCACTCGAATCAAAAGAAGGGTACCTTCATCTGTTCTTTGAAAATGCCAAGGACAGCATCGCTGTATTTGACTTAGAGGAACGTGTGATTGCAGTCAATCCAGCATTTGAGCGAATGTACGGTTGGACTAGGGACGAATGCATTGGAAACAAAATCCCTTTAATTCCACCAGAATATATTGAGGCTTCCATAGAACGCGTCCAAAGAGTTTTCGCAGGAGAAACATTTCATTTTCATGAAACTAAAGATATGAGAAGAGATGGAACCTATTTTGATGCACAGATCACTCTTTCACCAATTTATAATCGTGAAGGCGTGCTTGTAGCTATGTCGGTTATTTCTCGTGATATTTCCTATAAAAAAGAAGCAGAGCGCATTCTTGTGCAATCGGAAAAATTAAAACTAGCAGGTGAAATTGCAGCAGGAGTAGCTCATGAGATTCGCAATCCGATGACGGTCATTTCAGGATTTATTCAAATGATGAATCAAGATAAAAAAGGACCCTATCACTCCTACACACAGCTCATTCAGTCTGAATTAGAACGTATTAATTTGATCATCAGTGAGTTTCTTGTATTAGCGAAACCACATGTCACTTCATCCAAGGAATTTATGGTTGAAGAAATTTTAAATGATGTTTTAATGTTATTTAGACCCGAATTAAACTTAAGAGCCATCGAGCTAAAAGAACATGTAAATTCAATGAATACCTTTGTTAAAGGGGAACCAAATCAAGTTAAACAAGTATTCATTAACATCGTCAAAAATGCGATAGAAGCTTTAGGTGAAAATGGTCAGTTGGAAGTTTCTACTGATGTAGAATTATATAATGCACGCGAAATAACGATACGTTTTAAAGACAACGGTGCAGGAATGTCACCAGATGTGGTGAAGAACATTTTCGAACCGTTCTTCACGACAAAACAAACTGGTACTGGTCTCGGCATGATGATTTCAGAAAAAATCATTAAAGAACATGGTGGAGCCATTCATATTGAGAGTAAAATAGGAAAAGGAACCGAGGTTTCCATTTCACTACCCTATAGAGATCGAAAAAAAGTCAGTTCTTCCTAGTGGAGAACTGACTTTTTTATAAAATTTTTCGACTATATTGAATTATAAATCATTTACCTTGCTATTGTTCATATAGTATATGGAAAAGTCGTTCTCCTTAACGGAGTATTGACTTCACTAGTTTCACTTTGTTTTTATAAGGTGGAAACGCAATATTAATTGGCAACTTCGTGCTTTTCTTCAAAATTGATTTGGCATGGGTAAATGCTTCAAAACTAGCTTTCCCATGGTAAGCATTCATTCCAGATGGGCCAACGCCACCAAATGGCATATGTGTACTTCCGACATGCGAAATAGTATCGTTTATGCACCCTCCACCGAATGGTAACTCCTCTAAGAAATAAGAAATCGCTTTTTCATTTTCACTAAAGAAATAAGCAGCTAATGGCTTAGGTAACTTACGAACTTGGTGAATGGCCGTTTCCAACCGATCATATGTCATGACCGGTAAAATCGGTCCAAATATCTCGTCCTCCATCGAAGGACTTTGCCACGAAATACCATCTAAAATAGTCGGTTCAATGTATAAGTCCTCTGCATCCATATTTCCACCAGAAACGATATGAACAGATTCTTTTTGTAAAAGATTAGATAAGCGATCAAATTGCCTCGCATTGATAATACGTCCATAGTCAGGGCTATTTTGGCGATCTCTACCGAAAAATTCTGTAATGGTCTTCATCAATAATTGAACGAAACGATCTTTCACATCCACGTGCACGAGCAAATAATCGGGCGCAACACATGTCTGACCTGCATTAACGAATTTACCCCAGACTATACGTTTTGCTGACACTTCCAGATTAGCAGTGTGATCAATAATCGCTGGACTTTTCCCACCCAATTCTAATGTAATCGGTGTTAATCGTTCTGAAGCAGCTTTCATGACTAATTTTCCTACAGCAACGCTACCTGTAAAGAAAATATAATCAAAAGGTGCATGTATTAAAGCAGATGTCTCTTCTTTTTCCCCTTCCACAACACGAATATAATGGGGAGAGAATGTCGATTCAATTATTTTACGGATGATTTGAGTCGTATGATGAGCAGATTCAGAAGGCTTAACAATTGCACAGTTCCCTCCAATAATTGCTCCTATTAACGGTTCCATTACTAATTGGAATGGATAATTGAATGGACCAATAATGAGAACAGATCCATAAGGCTCTCGCAAAATAAAACTTTTTGCTGGCATTAAATGAAGTGAAGTTTTAACCGGTTCTGGTTTCATCCATTCATCTAAATTCTTTAGCATAAATCCAATACTGTCTAAAACAAAACCGACCTCCGTCGCATAAGCTTCGAACTCACTTTTCCTTAAATCTTTGTAAAGTGCATCTATAATTTCCGCTTCGTGATGTTGAATCGCTTGTTTTAATTTTACCAATTGTGCTTTTCTGAATTCAACTGATTTCGTCACACCTTTATAATAATAGTCATGTTGTAAATGAATCATTTGTTGTACTTCTAAAGCCGTAAAATTCATTTCCTCACTCCATTCTTAATAGAACAATAGTAGTCCATGCGAATAAATAATCAAACAAAAAAATTAAGAGGTTCGATAT
>JBEVEQ010000151.1:0-6287 GCA_040512715.1 Paenisporosarcina sp.
TTCTTGACAACGCCACCTGGTGTTGCTTTCTTAACTGTACACACGACGATATCGCCGATGTTAGCAGTTTTACGACCAGAACCACCAAGCACTTTAATTGTTAAAACTTCACGTGCACCTGAGTTGTCAGCAACTTTCATACGACTCTCTTGTTGGATCACTTAGGTAACCTCCTCTCGGAATTTGGTGTATTCCGAACTTTATTTAGATAACAACCGCTTTTTCTACAACTTCCACTAGACGGAAACGTTTTGTAGCTGACAGCGGGCGAGTTTCCATGATACGAACCACGTCGCCTAATTTAGCTTCGTTTAATTCATCATGAGCCTTGAACTTTTTCGAGTATTTAACACGTTTGCCGTAAAGCTTGTGTTTTTTGTATGTTTCAATCATTACAGTAATCGTTTTGTCCATTTTGTCTGAAACAACACGGCCTGTATATACTTTACGTTGATTACGCTCAGTCATGCCTGAAAACCTCCTTTATCAGTTATTTGCACTGATTTCTCTTTCACGAATCACAGTTTTCATACGCGCGATACCTTTGCGTACTTCACGAATACGAGCTGTGTTCTCTAATTGACCAGTCGCCAATTGGAAGCGAAGGTTGAAAAGCTCTTCTTTCAGTGATTTCACTTTTTGTTCGATTTCTGCAGTGGTAAGGTCACGGAGTTCATTAGCTTTCATTAGATTCACCACCAATTTCTTCACGTTTTACAATTTTGCATTTCACAGGAAGTTTATGTGATGCAAGTCGAAGTGCTTCACGCGCTACCTCTTCAGATACGCCAGCAATTTCAAACATGATCTTTCCTGGTTTAACTACTGCAACCCAACCTTCAGGAGCACCTTTACCTGAACCCATTCGAACTTCTAGAGGCTTTTTAGTATAAGGTTTGTGCGGGAAAATCTTAATCCATACTTTACCGCCACGTTTCATGTAACGTGTCATTGCAATACGTGCAGATTCAATCTGACGGTTAGTGATCCAGCTAGCTTCAACAGCTTGTAATCCGAATTCACCGAAAGTTACTTCTTTCCCGCCTTTTGCTTCCCCACGCATTTTTCCGCGATGTTCGCGACGATATTTAACGCGTTTAGGCATTAACATATTATTTGCCTCCTTCCCCAGAGTTCTTCTTCACTGGAAGGACTTCACCGCGATAGATCCATACTTTAACACCAAGCTTACCATAAGTAGTGTCTGCTTCTGCATGAGCATAATCAATGTCAGCACGAAGTGTATGAAGCGGAACAGTTCCTTCACTGTAATGTTCAGCACGAGCAATATCAGCGCCACCTAGACGACCAGATACTTGTGTTTTGATACCTTTCGCTCCAGAACGCATAGTGCGTTGGATCGCTTGCTTTTGAGCACGACGGAAAGATACGCGGTTTTCTAATTGACGTGCGATGTTTTCAGCAACTAGCTTAGCATCTAAATCTGCACGCTTGATTTCAACGATGTTGATGTGAACACGCTTGCCAGTAGTAGAAGTAAGGTTCTTACGAAGTGCTTCCACTTCAGTACCACCTTTACCAATTACCATACCTGGTTTCGCAGTGTGAATTGTAATGTTTACACGATTTGCAGCACGCTCAATTTCAACTTTAGAAACAGATGCGTCTTTTAAACGAGTTTCGATATAGCTACGAATTCTTAAATCTTCGTGAAGTAGAGTTGCATAGTCTTTTTCAGCGTACCATTTTGACTCCCAGTCACGAATAATACCGATTCGTAATCCTATTGGATGTACTTTTTGACCCACGAATTATCCCTCCTTCTTCTCAGATACCACGATAGTGATGTGGCTAGTGCGTTTGTTAATCGCGCTTGCACGTCCCATCGCACGTGGACGGAAACGTTTCAATGTTGGACCTTCGTCAACAAATACTTCTGAAATAATTAATTTATTTACGTCTAAATCATAATTGTGCTCGGCGTTTGCAACGGCTGATTTCAACACTTTTTCAACGACAGGAGATGCCGATCTTGGAGTGTGGTTTAAAATCGCAACTGCTTCCCCGATTTGCTTTCCTCGGATTAAATCAACGACTAATCGTACTTTACGAGGGGCAATACGCACTGTTCTAGCAATAGCTTTAGCTTGCATCAGGATAACCTCCTCTCAAATTAGCGTCTTGTTTTCTTATCGTCTCCACCATGGCCTTTATACGCACGCGTTGGTGCGAATTCGCCTAATTTGTGCCCTACCATATCTTCAGTCACATATACAGGAACGTGTTTACGCCCGTCATATACTGCGATCGTTAATCCGATAAAAGTCGGGAAAATTGTAGAACGGCGAGACCAAGTTTTGATCACTTGTTTTTTCTCAGAATCCTTTTGTGCATCGACCTTCTTCATAAGATGATCATCTACAAATGGTCCTTTTTTCAAGCTACGACCCATTTTGGAACCTCCCTCAGTGATATCGCTACGGTTCTTTGTTCGAACCGCAGATGAATCACTTTATTTTTTAGCGCTACTACGACGAATGATAAATTTGTCTGACTTGTTTTTCTTTTTACGAGTTTTGTAACCAAGAGTTGGTTTACCCCACGGAGTCATTGGAGACTTACGTCCGATTGGAGATTTACCTTCACCACCACCGTGTGGATGGTCGTTCGGGTTCATTACAGATCCACGTACAGTTGGGCGTTTACCTAACCAACGATTACGACCTGCTTTACCAATGTTGATTAATTCGTGTTGTTCATTACCAACTTGACCAATTGTAGCACGGCAAGTTCCTAAGATCATACGAACCTCACCAGATTGAAGACGAATAATTACATACTTATCTTCTTTACCTAGTACTTGAGCAGAAGTTCCAGCAGAACGGACTAATTGTCCACCTTTACCCGGCTTCATTTCGATGTTATGGATTGTAGAACCCATTGGAATGTTTTGTAGTGGAAGTGCGTTACCTGGCTTGATATCAGCTTCTGGACCTGACATGATTGTCATTCCCACTTCTAAGCCTTTAGCTGCTAGGATATAACGTTTTTCACCATCTACATAATTAATCAATGCGATATTCGCAGAGCGGTTTGGATCGTACTCAATAGTAGCAACGCGTCCTGGAATGCCATCTTTATTTCGTTTGAAATCGATAACACGATATTGACGCTTGTGGCCGCCACCTTGATGACGAACAGTTAACTTACCTTGGTTATTACGGCCGCCTTTACGTTTGACAGGTAAAAGCAATGATTTCTCAGGCTTGTTAGTCGTGATTTCAGCGAAATCCGACGTTGTCATGTTACGTCGACCGTTGGAGGTAGGTTTATACTTTTTAATCGCCATGTTTATTCCCTCCTTCTTGTTTTTTGAATTCTATAATCTATTTAGATCAAGATTCGAATAGTTCAATGTCTTTGCTATCAGCAGTTAACTTAACAATTGCTTTGCGGCGCTTGTTTGTATATCCACCGAATTTACCAACGCGTTTGAATTTACCTTTGTAGTTCATGATGTTAACTTTCTCAACATCAACGCCAAAGATTTCTTCTATTGCGTGTTTAACTTGAGTTTTGTTGGCGCGAGTGTCCACTAAGAACGTGTACTTTTTCTCTTCCATAATTTCTGAAGAACGCTCGGTAATGACCGGACGTTTAATAATATCACGTGCTTCCATTATCCAAGCACCTCCTCTACTTTTTCTACAGCTGCTTTAGTAATGACAATTTTGTCATGACCAAGCAAATCAAGAACGTTAATGCCTGTTGCAGATACAACTGTAACTCCTGGGATGTTACGAGCAGATAATGCTACGTTTTCATCAAGTTCAGCGGTAACGAACAAAGCTTTTTTCTCGATTGAAAGGTCTTTCAACACTTTCAAGAAATCTTTAGTTTTTGGTGCGTTCAACACTAACCCTTCAAGAACTACGAAGTTCTCTTCTAACACTTTCGCAGAAAGAGCAGAACGAAGAGCTAAGCGACGTACTTTTTTCGGTAGTTTGTAGCTGTAGCTACGTGGAACTGGTCCGAAAACAACACCACCACCGCGCCATTGCGGAGAACGAATCGACCCTTGACGAGCACGACCTGTTCCTTTTTGTTTCCAAGGCTTACGGCCACCACCAGCAACTTCTGAGCGGTTTTTAACTTTATGATTACCTTGACGTAACGAAGCGCGTTGAGCGATTACTGCGTCAAATAATACAGAACCATTTGGCTCGATTCCGAAGATCGAATCGTTTAATTCGATTTCACCAACCGATTTGCCTGTTTGATTAAGTAAAGATACCTTTGGCATTCCTGTTTCCTCCTTTCTTTAAATATTAGTTTGCTTTAATAGCAGTTTTAACAACCACTAGTGCTTTACGTGAACCAGGAACATTACCTTTAACTAGTAGCAAGTTACGATCTTCATCAACTTTTACAATTTGTAAATTTTGAATCGTTACCATTGTGCCACCCATTTGACCAGGTAATTTCTTTTGTTTGAATACGCGGTTCGGAGCAACTGGCCCCATTGAACCAGGACGACGGTGGTAACGAGATCCGTGAGCCATAGGTCCTCTAGATTGTCCGTGGCGTTTAATAACACCTTGGAAACCTTTACCTTTTGTTACTCCAGATACATCAATTACATCGCCTTCTGCGAAAATTCCAACCTTGACTTCTTGACCAACTTCGTAATCGGCTAAGTTCATGTCGCGGAATTCGCGGATGAAGCGCTTAGGACCAGTGCTTGCTTTAGCTACGTGTCCTTTTGCAGGTTTGTTTGAAAGCTTTTCGCGCTTATCATCAAAACCTAATTGGATTGCTTCATAGCCGTCCGTTTCAACTGATTTCTTTTGAAGTACTACGTTTGGAGCAGCTTCAATTACAGTTACCGGGATTAAGTCACCGTTCTCAGCGAAAACTTGCGTCATACCGATTTTTCTACCTAAGATTCCTTTGGTCATCCGTCACACCTCCTACAATATTTGTTTTTTTCTATTATGTTATTTACCATTAAAGTTTGATTTCAATATCAACGCCAGATGGTAAGTCAAGCTTCATTAACGCATCAACAGTTTGTGGTGTTGGGTTAACGATATCGATCAGACGCTTATGCGTACGCATTTCGAATTGCTCACGAGAATCTTTGTACTTGTGAACAGCACGAAGAATTGTATACACAGACTTCTCAGTTGGAAGTGGAATCGGACCTGATACACTTGCACCTGAACGTTTAGCTGTCTCGACAATTTTCTCAGCAGACTGATCAAGAATTCGATGATCATACGCTTTTAAACGGATACGAATTTTTTGTTTTGCCATTATTTTCCCTCCTTTTCGCCTATTTACTAGACATTCTCCACGAAAATTTTCCAACCACCCGCCATGGCAAAGCGGCCGGGTGTGTCGGTAACCTCTCGTTTCATCGCAGTCAAAGACCAACATTCAACATTATACAGAAGAAAAAAGAATTCCGCAAGTGGTTTAACGAAATTCTTTCTGAATGCTTTTTAATTGTAAAATGATTTTAAATTAAAGGCAATAGTTCGGTTAATAGTCCGAACATTAAGTTCTTAATTATGTTTATAAAACCATTACAGCTATCCAGCCGAAAATAAGCAACGGTATATTGTAATGATTAAATGTCGGTACACATGTATCCCAAATATGATTATGCTGTCCATCGACATTTAATCCAGCAGTAGGCCCTAGAGTACTATCTGAAGCAGGTGATCCCGCATCTCCAAGCGCACCCGCAGTTCCTATCAACGCGATAATCGCTAACGGACTAAAACCAAATTCAACAGCTAAAGGTACAAAGATAGTTGCAATGATTGGAATCGTTGCGAAGGATGAACCAATACCCATTGTAATGATTAACCCAATTACTAACATGAGCATAGCTGCAAGAGGTTTATTTCCTTCTAGTATAGAAGAAACACTGCCTACTAATGATTCCACATCTCCAGTTGTTTGGATAACCGATGCAAAACCATTTGCTGCAATCATCACAAATCCGATGAATGCCATCATACGCATTCCTTCTATTAAGATATGATCTGCTTCTTTTACTTTTAATGCTCCTGAAATATACAGGGTTGTGATTCCAGCTAAGGCACCAATAATCATAGACTCTGTTAAAATCTGCGCTGTTAATGCTGCAACCAATGCAAAGACTGTGAAAACGACATCTTTTTTCTTCACATCTACAACTTGTGTTTCATTTACATCTACATCGTCGTCATATTCCCTTGGCTTGCGGTACGAGAAGAAGATGGCAATTAGTAGCCCGACGATAAGCCCCCCTGTTGGAATAAGCATAGCGTACGGAA
>JBEVEQ010000165.1:0-19272 GCA_040512715.1 Paenisporosarcina sp.
GCCATCTAAACAGGTGTAGAGTTCTATTTTTTCATTATCTTCTAGATGATGAAAAAATAGAACTCTACACCTGTTTAGATGGCCATGAACACAAACCAAGAAACCCAGGGCTCGATATTGTTATTAATTTAAAAACATTGCATTTCACCAATTTCCTTGGACATTTTAAATTAAATGAAAAATCTTATATTCAAGACCTTAGTAAACGGTTTTGGTTCAGAGAATATCAATATGTAGTCGTAGGCAAATAAAAAGTTTTTATAAGTCGACAACTCCAATTCATAAACCGAAACGTGAATCCATATAACCTAAATAGACAGATAGGTTAAGGATGATGAAATGTCTTCTATTTGGGTGAGCGGAACTTTATTGACAATGGTTGGTTTTGGGGTCGGGGGATTCATCGCGTGGTTTACGAAAGGGCTCGAAAACCGCACAGATGTCATCTACTGTATTTGTGGAGGGCTAATTCTTGGCTTGCTCAGTTTTGAAGTGGTCCCTGAAGCAATCGAGAGGGGTAACTGGTGGACAGTTGTACTTGGCGTTTTTCTTGGCCTTTTTTTGTTCGTTATTTTACATCGAGTGGCAGGGTTGATAATTAGTCGAAGAAAGAAAGGAAAGAATAGTTTTGCTTTCTTTACCGGTTTAATGCTGTTATTTGGAATCGCCATACATAATTTCCCGATTGGGATAAGTTTGGGTGTTACGTCTGATCCTGATATTACACGTGCCATTCTTCAAACCGTATTGCTTCACAATGTTCCAGAGGGGATTATTGTTTTCACTCCGTTATTTATGGCAGGAATACGAAAAAGAACTTGTATCCTACTTACCTTCCTCGTATCGTTACCGGTTGGAGCGGGAGCATTTGTAGGACATACGCTGGGGATAGATAACCCTTTAATGTGTTCCTTGTTAATGAGTCTGTCAATTGGAATGATTTATATGGTCACCATTAAAGAGATATTAGTTGAGGCTGTTAGAATCATACCATCCTTTCAAATGTTCATTTTAGCTCTTCTTGGATTTGGGTTCATCGGCATTTATTTTTCTTTTATTTTATAGCAATCAAAAAGCAGCTGAAAAAGAAATCAGCTGCTTTTCGATGTGACATGATTTTATCTGCCATTTAGCCAGAAATAAAAAATGGCTAAATACGCTTTGCGTTCATCTTCCAAGACGTGACTACCTAGTTTTATATGAATGTTGATTGGAAGTGCCTGAAACGCTGGGTGCAATGTATAAGGGAACATTCCATAGCGATAAGAAGCCGTTAATCGATTATCATTGTCATGGATATCAATGTCACCTGACATGTTTTTCGCTTTAATGATGCGCCATGTGTCTTGATGTGGAAGAAATAGAACGCCATTATTTTTCAATGGACTTTTTAACAAAGGTTGTTTAAAAAATGCAATAACCTCATCCTTTTCATTCAAAACCGTGATTCGGAATTGCTTCCATTCATTTTTGATGATAAAAGAAAAGACTCGCGATCGGTCTAGAGTCATCACATCATAGGTGATAGGAATCACCCATCCTGATGAAATGATGGAGAAGAAGGTCAAGTAACGAGATAATGGCTTTCGATTGGTCGGTTCAATGACATATTGTTGCTGACCTTCATGGGATACTAAATACATTCTCGAATACAATGAAGCATCCGGTTGAAAGTTAAATTCATTAATCGAGAAATCCTTTCCAGAAAAGGAGGATGTATCTTCCGGACGTTTTCGGCTCACCCTTTTAAAATATATAGAACCGCCTAATGAAAACGCTGCGCTCAAACCAACACCCACTAATGGTTCTAAATTGATAAAGTTGATGTACGTTAAATATGCAATGAAAGGTAACGTGCAAATGGCTAAAACACCTATTCTGAAAGCATATGTCGAATATCGTTCATAAAGATTTTTCATAATAAGCACCTCTCATTCTATTTACGAGGATGAAACAAGTTCGGTTTCATACTTTAGTCGACTAACCGTGAACGTTAAGTAAGACGCAACAATTAACATAAAAACAGACCCCATCATCACCACTTCTTTTACAGAAAACCATTCTGCGAATATCCCCATAACCAACACGACAAGAAGTTGAATGGAGTGAGAAACCATGCCGTACAAACTCGATATTCTACCCATCATATCAACAGGTATATACTCTTGTATGAACGTAATGAATCCGGTATTGGCAAGTGAAAGGAAAAAGCAAAGTACAAAGCATCCGATACTTGCCACCAAATAGGTTGTTGAAAGACTGTAGATAAGGTAACCGAAAGAAATGAAGAGTGTTCCAACACTCATCAGTTGTTTAGCTGATAGAACTCGGACAAGTACATTTGTTAATGCTGCCCCCATAAGGAATCCGATTCCTGCAACACTCACCAAGGAACCGTATGTAGCATTCGACAAGTGAAGTACTTCTTTTGCGAAAGCTACTTCCATGGAGTCGAGTGCTGCAGTTAAGAGCATCACACCTTGAAAGCCCATATAAACGACTACGAAAGGCAAGGCGATATTACTGAAGTTCCAAACTAATCCCCAATCGGTACGGATATCCCGAAAGCTTACTCGTGTAGACTCAGTAGAAATCGATATCAGATTAGGTAACAACAAAGTAAGACACGCTGAAACTAAAAACGTACCGACGTTAACGAATAGAGCCATTTCCAAAGTACCTACTATAAACAAAATTCCAGCCAAAGCAGGTCCTAAAACAAATGCACCAGAATGGACAAAACTGAGCAAAGCATTAAATTTTAATCGAGCATGCTCTGGCAGTAGTCTTGTCATATAGCTAAAAGAAGCATGTTCAAACGTCGCACTCGCCATTTGAATGAACAACACAAACAAATAGATGATCCAAATTGAATCCATAAAAGCAATGGTTAGAACGAGGAAAGCTCTCACAATATCTAAGAAAATCATCAAATGCTTCGTAGATGTCCGATCAATTACACTTCCAGCCCAAGACCCCACCAGCATATAGGCAAAGGGTTTAATCATATACAAGCCCGCAACAGCAAAAGCTGACCCCGTTCGTTCAAATACAAGTAGATTAACAGTTAATAAATAAATCCACCCACCAACATTTGCAATGCCCACTGCACTTAAATACGTAACAAAGGCTTTCTTGTTTTTATTCAACATATATATCCCTCCGACATGTTAATTGAACCAAAATAAAAAATCCCACCCCCAAGACGATTTGTCTTGGGGACGAGATCAACATGTCGTGGTACCACCCCAGTTTGTCCTGATGTCACCATCAGCACCTTTTCAAGTACGGCAAGAAGATCTTGCGTATACTATAGCTTCATAACGGGAGCATCCGTCACACAATCTCCAGTAAAACCATATGTTTTACCGGTCCTATGTGAAGCTCGGAGTCTTGTTTCGGTAGATCTTTTCTTACCCCTTTGCAGCTTCCAGGGCTCTCTGTTAAAGAAAATGATGTACGTACTCTTCTCTTCATCGCTGTTAATTTTTGCTATCATAGCATATTCAAAAATGTTTTGTATAGATAAATTTATTCCTTCCGAAAGTCGTGCTCATCCTTGCGTACATCGAGTACTCTCCCGTTAATAGAAACCACATGTTCACTAATCCACTCAATTTTTCCTTCTTCTATTCGGTAGGCCCAATACAAATTTCGTTTTCTATCATTTTTATTGTGATATATTACTTCGCCTCTCACAGCTGGTGCAACCGTAGAATGTACATTGCTAACATATGTCCGAACTGTATAAATACCAGTGGGTGAAACTTCTTCAGTAATGAGTTCACCATCAGGTAACCGATCAATGTTGAAGAAAAAATAGTGAAAGACCGCCACAAGAAACAGAATAGCCAACATGAAAAATAGCATGATAAATCCAAGTATCTTTGACACACCCTTAAGTATCTTCAGACGAACCACTCCTCTGAATAGGTAAACGATAATTGCAGGAAATGGTTTCCGGTATTTGGGTCAATACATCATTTTTTTGACAAGTTGCTTAATCGTATCTTGCATAAACTCGTGAACATTTTCTCTTTCTAGAAGAAAATAAGCGGATTTCAAAAAGTTCTTGAAAGCGAGTAGAGCATAATAAGATTGTAATTGATTGTTATTCTCTTTCTTTTCTTGCAATGTCTGTACTTGTTCATTAAGCCATTCATTAAATTGCGCTTCTGTCAGATGATGCTGAGAAAGGGTAACGAAGGAGCGAGCTAATCGTTCTTCCTCATCATCTTTAAATCCTGTTGCAATCGAAATAATTTGTCCAATATTGTTTAATATCTTTAACGCATCTTCGTCGGTACTTAATGGATGCTTTGCTATAGATTCCAACAAATCTCCACCGTGAGCAGCGGCATGTGCCCAGCCTTTATTCTCGACGAATCCTCTTAAATCTTGTTCATGCATCAAATATTGGAGAGAAGCCTCGATTGTTTTTCTAACTAAATCTTCATCTACAATTCTTTTTGACGAATCTACATGTAAGATAGCGGCAAAGAATAGGACAGTAAATGAGCGAGTGAAGACAGCATCACTTGATGGATTTTCAATCTCAACCATTAACAATTGTTTATCCAATAAAACCGTCAAGATGTATTCTATTTGTTGCTTAGATAATTGATCACTATTTAATAAGTTCCAAAATGCACTGTAATTTAGTTCATCTCTTAATACAGGATCTACAGAACCAATGTTTTCAATCATTTCGTTCAAAAATTCATTTGATATATCTAGTGTTTCACCAGAGATAATTCTCTTTAAGTCAGTTATGTAAGTTGTCATTTTATCTTTCCTCATTTTCGTTGTTTTGATAATAAATCAAAAAATCTTTCCACTCATGATCTTCATATGAAAAAGACTTTCTAGTACATTCGTATTCAAACCCTGCTTTTTCAGCGAGATTAACCGATAAATGGTTGTCTGTATTGATATGAAGTTCAATCCTATGGAATCCTAGCTTGTCGAAAATTAATCGAGTTGCAGCAAGTACAGCTTCTGTACCATATCCGTTTCCCCAATGTTGATTAAGGATTGAATAGCCCATCATTGCCCATTGATAATCCATTCGTAAGATTGTAAATAACTCAATTTTCCCAATATGTACCCCATCTGATTTTCGAAAAACACCCCAAACATGGAGCTCATCTTTCATCGCTCGATGATGAAAATCGGAAATCCACTGGTTAAACGACTCTTTCGTGGAAGTGGACATGTCTGTATAACCATTATCATAAGGATTCTGAGCAACTTTACGCTCATTGTGTTGGGTCAACCAATTTGTATAGTCATCTAGTTTATATGGTCTTATAATCAGTCGATCGGTTTCAGCCAGTAAAATCTTATGATTTATTGTCTGCTCCACTATTTCAAATCCTTTTTTAAAGTTCTATTTTCTTTTTCTAATTGTTTCACTCTGTTTTCTAAGTTTCCATTCGATTTACGATAGATAGCATTACGAATAAAAAGAGTAAGAGGGGTGTAAGTTCGACTTAAGTGTTCATCTTAATTCCTCCTTATAGAGTTATTAAAATGTCGAAATATATATATTCTTATTCATAGTATCATATGAATATTCAAAATATTTTTGGGTTTTCCAAGATTAGCTGTGAAAATTCCAAAATTAGCGTAAAAATTACAAGATTAACCCTCAAAATTCCAAGTTTAATAACTCAGCACCGATACATAGATAATGCACAACGTGTCATACTAAAAGAGTCTAAATGACTAGATAAATTTGATTTATTACCAAGTACTTGTAAATTGTCGAGATTTTAGGCAATTTGTCTATATTCTGTAGATGGTCCATTATAAACAATATTCTTTGATAATTTCATGATAAAATAATAGGTACTTATTTAAATTCGGGAGGTAAGAAGTGAAAATTCGACGAAAAATATTAATTGGTCTCACTACCGCAATCATGTTCAGTGGAACGGTATTACTGCCGGTTTCAGAAAGTTCGACCGTTCAAGCAGCTACTTCTTATGCAAGCTTAAATAACTCCATTAATATCATCATGAATGATAGTCGAATGAAAGCTGCAGCATCGAGTGTAACCATTCGAAAAGCATCGAACGGAGAGATAGTCTACCAATACTATGCGGACAAAGCGATTACACCAGCCTCCTCTTTGAAAATTTTGACGGCTTCTGCTGCTTTAGAAACATTAGGTGAAAATTATCGTTTCTCAACAGATGTTCTGACTAACGGAAATCTAGCAAGTGGCACGTTAAAAGGTGATTTGTATTTACGTGGAAAAGGCGATCCAACTTTAATGAAACGAGATTTTGACAATTTTGCTTCGATTTTAGCAAAAAGAGGAGTAAAGCGAATTTCTGGGAATCTACTTGGGGACGATACTTGGTATGATACACAACGGTTATCGCCAGGGATTTCTAGGGAAGATGAATCCTATTATTATGCAGCTCAAATTTCTGCTCTAACTTTGTCACCAAATGCTGATTATGATGCGGGTTCAGTTATCGTAGAAGCAAAACCTACTGTGAATGGCAGAGCTTCAAAAGCTACACTAACTCCAGCAACTAATATTGTGCGAGTGGTAAATAAATCAAAAACAGTACCTAAAGGGTACAGAAACACACTGAAAATTGAACGCGAATATGGTACCAATAAGATTATTATTACTGGAAATTCGCCACTTACAAGTGCTGGTAAAAAAGAGTGGATTGCCGTATCAAATCCTACTGCATATGCGTTAGATGTTTTCAAAAAGTCATTAGCATCAAAAGGAATTTATTTCAGCTCGACTTCTAAAGTGTTACGTGGAAAAGTTCCAGAAAATGCAAAAGTGTTAGTATCTAAAAAATCCATGACAGTTAAAGAATTAATGGTTCCTTTCTTGAAGCTAAGCAACAACACACATGCTGAAGTGCTTGCAAAAGAAATGGGCAAAGTGAAATATGGCGTAGGAAGCTGGAACAATGGATTAAAAGTAATGCGTGAATATGCTGGGTCAGTTGGTCTCGATGTGAATAAGTGGGTATTCGAGGATGCATCAGGCATGTCTCATACAAATAAAATTCCATCTAGTCAATTGTCACTATTGCTCCACCACGTACGGTCTGAACCATGGTATAACAGTTTCTTAAAAGGGATGCCTATCGCAGGCGGTTTTGATCGTTTCGTTGGCGGTACTTTAAGAACTCGACTAAAAACAGCTCCTGCTCAAAACAATGTCATTGCCAAAACAGGTAGTTTGGACAATGTAAGTGCACTTGCAGGATATGCGAAAACAAGAGATGGCGAGTGGCTCATATTCACAATTCAAACTCAAAACACTAAATCAAGCACAGTACCTGTTATCGATCGTATGGCAGCGGCTATTGCAAATTCGAAAACGACAAAATAACACACAATAGGTTGCATTATTTCTTTTTCAATAGAAATGATGCAGCCTTTTCTCATGTCGTTTCGTCTCAGATTAAAAGGAAAATTAAGCGTTATCTAGAATAGGGTATACATACAGATGAAAAGTGGGGGACCAACATGAGACTCAGAATTATCCATACGAATGATTTACACAGCCATTTCGATGAATTTGCTAAAATTTCGACATTAATTAAACAATCTACAAAAGAACACACATTAATCTTAGATGGTGGCGATTTTGCTGATTTCAGAAGCATCGAACTACAAGGTACAAAAGGAATGGCAGCCATCGAACTTCTTGAGGAAGTTGGCTACGATGCACTGACTATTGGGAATAACGAAATGTTTAATGGCATACATACACTTGAGCACATGGCGAGCAATAGCTCAATGCCTTTTATAAGTAATAACTTAGTGAAACAAGATTTAAGCTATATTAGAGGGGTTTTCCCAAGTGTCATCATTCAAAAGAGTAACCTTCGTATACTGATAACCGGATCATCTCCAGATATGGGCGTTTTCAATGATGGTTTAGGCCTTCATATGCATCCTTATAAAACCACAATTGTAAATGAAATCGAGCGGAATAAAGGAAAATATGATCTTTGTATTTTGTTGAATCATGTAGGTACTTTTGTAGACGACGAGTTAGCAAAGGAAATACCAGAAATAGATGTTATTTTGTCCGCTCATGATCACATGCTATACAAAGAAGCAAAAATAATAGAAGGCACTATTCTGAATAGTGCTGGTAACTATGGTCAACATGTTGGGATTGTCGATATTGAAGTGATGGATCGACAAGTTACTCTTCTTCATTCAGAAACAATTGAAACAAAAGGTGTAGAAGCAGATGAACGGATATTGGACATTCTGAAAGTTAATAAAGGGAAAGCTATAGAGGTATTGAGTCAGCCGCTGTATACGCTAAGTCATCCATTGTGGCATGACATAATCGAAGAAAACCCACTCACGAATCTAATTGCTGATGGTTTGAAGGAAATGCTGAAATGTGAAATTGGATTAATGAATAGCGGAATCGTTAATGCAGGATTGTTTCATGATGTTTCAAATAAAAAATTGATTGAAATTTGTCCTTCACCACTGAATCCAACTACTTTTGATGTATTAGGTAAAGACATTAAACATGCGATTGAACAAGCTTTAGATGTTCAAATTTGTTTAGCCGATGGAAGAGGGCCAGGTTTTCGAGGGAAATTCGTGGGTCGTCTGCATGTTTCGTCAAACGTAGAAATAGTCCATGATGGAAAACGTGTTCACGATGTTAAACTAGACGGTAGGTCTCTTGAAGATAAGCGTTGGTATTCAGTTGCAAGTTCCGACTATTTGCAGCGAGGATCTGGATATGCGGCGCTAGCAAATAACCGTAATGATCAGTACCGTGCTGAAGAGATTCGTGATGTCATTCGTGAATATGCGAATCAAAGCGAATTTATGGAACAGGCTTTTACGAATCGATGGAAATTGGTTACACCTATTAAGATATAAGTATAGATAGACTGTTTGTTTCATAATATGACTCGAAAAGTGTTGACCTGTTGGTGTATAATGCAACAGTGAGAATAATGTAATTAGAAATGTTTTATTCGAGAGTATTTTAGAGACTTATTTGAAAGAGAGTGAAAAGATATGGGACGTAAGTGGAATAATATTAAAGAAAAGAAAGCCTCAAAGGATTCAAATACAAGTAGAATTTATGCTAAATTTGGTCGCGAAATCTACGTAGCGGCAAAACAAGGCGAACCAGATCCAGAATCGAATCGCGCACTTAAAGTTGTTTTAGAACGTGCGAAAACATATAGCGTTCCAAAGACAATTGTAGACCGTGCGATTGAAAAAGCAAAAGGCGGTTCTGAAGAAAGTTACGATGAATTACGTTATGAAGGCTTTGGACCGAATGGTTCTATGGTTATCGTTGACGCTTTAACAAACAACGTAAACCGAACAGCTTCTGATGTTCGTGCGGCATTTGGTAAAAATGGAGGTAACATGGGTGTCAGTGGTTCAGTTGCGTATATGTTTGATGCAACTGCAGTAATTGGAATTGAAGGAAAATCTGCTGACGAAGTGTTTGAACTGTTAATAGAAGCTGATGTAGATGTTCGAGATGTATTGCAAGAGGATGAGTCTGTGATTGTGTATGCAGAACCAGATCAATTCCACGCTGTGCAAGAAGCATTCAAAAACATAGGTATCACAGATTTCACTGTAGCTGAATTAACAATGTTAGCACAAAATGACATTACACTTGAAGCAGATGCACAAGCACAATTTGAGAAAATGATCGATGCAATTGAAGATTTAGAAGATGTGCAACAGGTTTATCATAACGTCGATTTAGGCGAATAAAAGCTTGATGTGATAACACCATAATAAAAAGCAATTCCGCTGGGTTCATAGCCTCCGTGGAATTGCTTTTTGTGTTTTTGCACTTTCATATACAGCTGTTCTTGTTTTGATTTTGTTTTTCTAACATGGGTGCTCATAACATGTTCACCTCTGAACTCAGAAGCATCGCGACCTGTGTTGCGCAACTGATGTGCTCGTTTTTTGCTAGCTCTTGATTTTGCCATTGTTTCCACTCCTTAAAAGTACGTACTTAATTAGAGTACGATATACTTCACAATTGTTCAAATGCGTGGAATGAAGCACGCTATTATTGTATGCACTTACGCAAGTACAATACGAATCCTATACCCTTGGTTTGATGGGGATTGGGGAATATAGGGGGTGTCAGAATGGTAAAAGCGCATGGTTTACCGAAATCACCAGCGTCTCATGCTAAGAACAAAAGTTCAACTAGTTAAATAAAGAAAACTGGAAAAGGGACATGCCAATATAAGGCATATCTCTTTGATTAATAAGCCAAAGGATAGAAAAATAGGATGATTTCTTCGTGATTATTGACATGATTATTCATTTATATATTACTAATTAATTTAATTGGCAAAAATGATGTTTAAAAGATTTGTATTACGTGAATATATAGTTAGAATCGTTGTTGAATGTGCACATAAAAAGGAGGATTTTGTCAGTTTATAATAACAGATTATTAGATTTGTTCTGCCTATAATGAATAATAAGTACATAATTTAATAGATTCACAAAAAATTAAAAATGATATTTACATAGATTAATGGATTGATATTAGGAGGCAAAGAATGATTGAGTTTAAGCAAGTAAATAAGTTTTATGGAGATTTTCAAGTTTTGAAAGATATTAATCTTACAATTAATAAAGGTGAAGTAGTCGTAGTAATCGGTCCATCGGGTTCGGGGAAAAGTACGTTACTGCGCTGTATGAATCATCTTGAAACAATCTCTGAAGGGACACTTACTGTCAACGGGATTTCTGTAGGAGATAGAAAAACAGATATCAATAAGCTTCGACGCAATATTGGTATGGTGTTTCAGCATTTTTACCTATATCCGCACAAAACAGTCCTTGAAAACATTACACTGGCTCCAATAAAAGTTTTAGGTCAATCCGTAAAAGAAGCTAAGGAAACAGCCAAGTATTATCTCGATAAGGTCGGAATATTAGAAAAGGCTGATTCCTATCCATCCCAGCTTTCAGGTGGTCAACAGCAGCGTGTGGCAATAGCTCGAGGTCTGGTTATGAAACCAGAAATCATGCTTTTTGATGAACCCACCTCAGCACTTGATCCAGAAATGATTGGAGAAGTATTAGATGTAATGAAAGCCCTTGCAAAAGAGGGGATGACGATGGTTGTCGTCACACACGAAATGGGATTTGCAAAAGAAGTTGCGGATCGAATCGTATTTATGGATGAAGGACAAATATTAGAAGAAGCAGTTCCGGCTGAATTTTTCGAGAATCCTCGTGAAGAACGGGCTCGTCTATTTCTTAGTCGTATTTTAAATCATTGATTTGGGGGTAAGTGGAATGTTTAAAACAAAGAAATTTTTAAAGATGGCGGTTGTATCTGTCATCGTTAGTGCTTTACTTGTTGGTTGTGGAGGAAAAGATGATGCACAGGGCGATAAAGACGTACTTGCTCAAATCAAAGAAGATAAGAAAATTGTTTTTGGTGTAAAATATGACACTCGCTTGTTCGGATTGAAAAATCCTTCAACGGGTGATGTAGAAGGATTTGATATCGATCTTTCCAAAGCGCTAGCAGAAGAAATGTTTGGTACGGATGTTAAACCTGAATACAAAGAAGTTACTTCAAAAACACGAGTAGGTTTACTGAATAATGGGAAAATTGATGCAGTAGTTGCAACAATGACTATTACCGAAGATCGTAAAAAAGAAGTAGATTTTACTGATGTGTATTTTGATGCAGGTCAATCTTTGCTTGTGAAAAAAGGAAGTAAAGTTCAAGGCATTGAAGACTTATCAAAAGATACGACAGTTCTGGCTGTAAAAGGCTCTACATCTGCAATAAATATTCGTGAAAAAGCACCAGATACTAAAGTTCTTGAATTCGAAAACTACGCAGAAGCTTTTACAGCTCTAAAGGCTGGAAAAGGTGATGCCCTTACAACGGATGATTCAATTCTATATGGAATGGTTGAAGAAGATCCATCATTTGAGCTTGTAGGCGGTACGTTTACTGAAGAACCTTATGGTATTGCTGTTAAAAAAGGAAACACAAAACTTGTTGAAGAGTTGAATAAAGCATTACAAAGCCTGAAGGACTCTGGCAAGTATGATGAAATTAAGGACAAATGGATTAAAGAATAATAATTTATATCAGCTTTGTCGTCAGGATGGGCAGTAGTCCGTAAGCAAGTTTACGGATTTGCTCATCCTGATTAATTAGGAGGAGATCGTTTGCTGGATTTCTCGATATTATCGAATAATATGGATGCATTCTTGGATGGATTCAAAATAACCGTCATTGTCAGTTTAATAGCTCTATTATGCAGCTTTCTTTTAGGGACACTTATTGCTGTTATGCGAATTGCCCCATTTAAACCGCTTAACTGGATTGGTACTTCATATGTGGAATTTATCCGAAATATACCTGTACTGGTTATTGTATTTTTCACATATTTAGCTGGAAGCTATAGCGGGATGGTTGCAGGAACAATAGGGTTAACCCTCTACACAGCAGCTTTCATTGCTGAAGCAATCCGTGCCGGTATTATGTCTGTTCCTAGAGGGCAAATGGAAGCTGCCCGATCGTCAGGATTGACATACAGTCAGGCAATGAGAACCGTTATACTCCCTCAAGCGATAAAGATTGTAATCCCACCTCTTGGCAACCAATTTATTAATTTAGTTAAAAACTCATCATTGTTAGCGGTAGTAGCAGGTGGGGATTTAATGTATCAGGGGGATTTAATAAATGCAATAACCTTCGCACCCGTTGATACATATATTTTTGTTGGCTTATTTTATTTGATTTTAACGATACCACTAAGTTTTGGCGTAGGATTTTTGGAAAAACGCCTAGCTAGAAGTAATTAAGGAGGTGCAAAGATGGCTTTTCTAGCACCGTTCATAGAAGTATATACACCAGACAATTTAAAGTTTTTACTTGAAGGATTTTGGGTCACCCTTAAAGTCGCTGGAATTTCGATAGTGCTTAGCTTCATTTTGGGTGGCATTATAGGAACTATTAGATATGCGAAGATTCCTATTGTATCGCAATTACTTACCGTGATTGTCGAGACAATTCGTAACCTTCCATTACTGTTGATTATTTTCTTCACTTATTTTGCATTACCCGAACTTGGGATTGATATGGAAATAATGACAGCGGCCATTGCAGCATTAACCATTTTTGAGTCAGCAATGCTATCGGAAATTATCCGAAGCGGTCTGAACTCAATCGAAAAAGGACAGATTGAAGCAGGACGCTCGTCTGGCTTGAATTACACCCAGACATTAACCCATATTGTCATGCCCCAAGCGCTGAGAAGAATGGTTCCGCCTATCGTCAGCCAATTTATTTCCCTGCTTAAAGATACATCTTTAGCAGTGGTCATCGCTTTGCCGGAGTTATTGCATAACGGACAAATCTTATATGCTCAAAAAGGATCGGTGATCCCTGTTTTCGTAATGGTGGCGTTCATGTACTTTATTGTTAATTATGTCTTGTCATTGATTGCACGAAGATTAGAGTTGAAACAAGCCTAATAAAAATCCGACTCAGAAATTTGGGTCGGATTTTTTATCTGAACTTGTCAACATTCCGTTGTCCTGCAGTTCCGTTATTACCAGGATTGGCTATTCTATTTTGTGGATTCCTAATCTTCCAATTAGGTCAAGCCACAATGATTCGTTTTGTTATCTGGTTACTAATCGGTATAGTTGTCTATTTTGTATAATCACAGAGAAATTCTAAGTTAAATAAAAAATAATCAATAATGTTTGCAAAGTTAACAAGAATTCACAGCAAGTTAAAGTGTTGCCTATAAGATGAACTCTGTTTGGTACAGAGTTCATCTTTTTTATAGTTCCCTTTTGTAGTCATAGTCTTCTAACTTCATTTTTTTATTTGATCAAAAGTTTCCTAAATTGGAAAAGGGACATGCCTATTAAGGCATGTCCCTTTGATTAATAAGATAACATAAAGCTCTGAATGATATTTTTCATCCCGAATATTCGGGGAATAATTTCCTAAGAAAGTGTTCCTTGCTTTCCGTGCCGCGGTCATTTGTCCACTGGTTGTCTTCCTTAAGCAACGTAAACCCTACCTTCTTTTACGTCCTTGCGACCCTATAGTCGCGCCAGTGTGAATAAGTTTAATCAAAAACATCGAGTAGATGCCAGAATTTCAAATCTTACTTGCTACCTTACTTGTTAACTAATCTATTATTGCAAAAGAAAGCAAGTTTGTCAATGATTTAAATAAAAACCACCACCTTCATCATATATAGATGTTGAAGGTGGTGTCTCATTGCTTTAGCGAATAGTTTAGATTTTTTCCTATCTTCCTATTCATGTTGCGAAGTTTTAACTTGTTTGTAAAATAAAATTCCACTTGCTAATAAAAGTACACCAAATGTAAAAGTTTTTATGTCGGCTGTCCCAGCATAAATAACCCATGCGGAGTAGACAGTAGCAAGGACACCAATAATCCCATCCGTATATCTGCTTCTATTATTAGTATAGGTTTCACCAGTAAAGACAAGCTTTAATTGGAAAGCAGAGGAAATGAAATAAGGAACTAAATAAGATAACGTAGCGACAATAATGATGAAATTAAAAGCAGACGCTATCGTATTAGATATCGTTGAGAAAATGAACAATTGCCCAAGTATGTTTGTTACCACTAACGAATAAACAGGTATCCCTTTTTTATTTACTTTTTCAAATGAAGGGAGGAATAGTCCTTGTTTAGCCGCTTGATATGGAATTTCCGCACTGAGCATAACCCATCCAATAGTGGAACCAAATAAACTGATCAAGCCAATTGCAGCAAGAATTTTCCCGCCTATTGGTCCTAAGACCGTTGTAATTGCATCAATAAGTGGTTTGTCAGAAGCAACTAGTACATCATGGTTCAACATCCCTAAAACCAGCGTACTGATTCCTACATAGATGACAAGTGCTATTAGTAAACCTAGCATTGTTGCTCGTTTAACATCGATGGGTTTCTTTGCACGTGATGCAAACACGACAGCAGATTCTACGCCAATAAAAGCCCAAAGAGTGGCTACCGCAGCACTATTTACTTGCCCTATCAATCCAATAGATTGCCCGAGTTCATCAAATCTAGGTGCAACAAAAGGGAGTATGTTTGATTTTTGAAATGCAAATAAACCAACTACAATAAATAATAAGAAAGCAATTACTTTTGTTGCTGTGGCAACGAAATTTATCTTTCCTGCACGTTCCATTCCATTTAAGATAATAAAGTGAACAAACCATAAAAGAAGGGTGCAAACAGTGAATGTTAAGGCGTTCCCTACTCTCAAAGTGAAACTTCCAATTGTAAATAGTTCAGCTTGGTTCACTAATGCTGGGAAAAATGTAGACAAATAGCCAGCAAACGTTGTAATTATGGCTATATTACCAGCCAAATTCCCAATCCAGTAACCCCAAGAAGACATAAATCCTGACAAGGTTGAAGCATTACTGTCTGTCTTAAACAATTCTTTCGCATAAATTTGAGGACCACCGCTCAAATTTGGTTTTCTTAGTGCTAAATTACCAAATACGAGTGCAAGCATTAGAACTCCAAATCCAGTAACTAGCCACGCTGACAATACTCCTGCAGGACTAGCTACTTCACTTAAAGATCGAGGTAACATAAAAATTCCGGACCCTACCATATTTCCAACTACTAAAGCAGTTAATATCCATAAACCAAGTTTTCTATTCGAATTCATTTTGTATTTTCCTCTCTATTAGTCCTCTTACGACTCAAAATAAGAAACTACATGTATTGTCTAAAAAGAGCATAAAAAAAACACACAGAAACCGTGTGTTAAAACCGGCTCAGTCAAAAAGATAGTTCAACATAGTGATACAACACTATGACAGTCCTGCCCCTATTCGGAAACAGTCCCAGCTACCATAACCAGAGTGTTATAGCACTTCGGCAACCAATCCTTTCGTTTGAATTCAACAAGTTCTCTGACTCTTCTTCAAACTACTCTTATCCATCGCAACCTCTACCCCATCTTAAGCTGATGAGGGTTATATTTATTTACTTGTAATAATATAAATACATTTAGATGATAAGTCAAATGATACAAGATGTCGAAGTAGTTTGGTGAAGAGTAAATTAGGTGATAAGGTGGGCAGTAAATCAGCGAATCAAAACCGAATAAATGCGCTATTCTATATGTTTTTATTTGAAGCTGTTATACTTTTATTCTTACAATACATTAGAGGAGGACGAAACATATGACGACTAATTTACAAGCTACAACTACCTTACACAATGGAGTTGAAATGCCATGGTTCGGCCTTGGCGTATTTAAAGTGGAAGAAGGATCAAGTGTTATCGATTCTGTAAGAATGGCCATTAAAAACGGTTATAGAAGTATTGATACAGCAGCTATTTATAAAAATGAAGAAGGTGTGGGTCAAGGGATTCGTGAAGGAATAAAAGAAGCGGGGATCTCAAGAGAAGATTTATTTATCACATCAAAAGTATGGAATGCTGACTTTGGCTATGATACGACACTTGCAGCTTATGAAGAAAGTTTGAAAAAACTTGGTCTTGAATATCTAGATTTATATTTAATTCATTGGCCGGTTGAAGGGAAATACAAAGAGACATGGCGTGCTTTAGAAACGATTTATAAAGAAAATCGTGTAAAAGCAATTGGCGTAAGTAACTTTCATATTCATCATTTACAGGATGTGTTGGCAGATGCAGAAGTGGTGCCAATGGTCAATCAAGTAGAGTATCATCCAAGCTTAACGCAAAAAGAACTTCACGCATTCTGCAAGGAACATCAGATTCAATTAGAAGCATGGTCGCCATTAATGCAAGGTAAATTATTGGAAGATCCTACCTTGAAAGAAATCGCGGATACTTACAATAAATCAGTTGCCCAAGTGATTTTACGCTGGGATTTACAAAACGGGGTTGTTACAATACCCAAATCCATAAACGAAAATCGCATCATTGAAAATGCATCCATTTTCGACTTTGAATTATCAAGTGAAGATATGACACGCATCGACAATTTAAACAAAAATGAACGAACGGGTCCAGACCCAGATAATTTTGATTTTTAAATAATGACACCATTCGCTAAGGCGGATGGTGTTTTTCTTTAGATGTGTTTCTTCGGCTATTCTCGATTTCGCATGCTGTTTTCATGCATTTATTCGGCGTATTCTCGAATTGGATCGTGCTATTCTCGATTTCACCGGTCTAATTCAAGGATTCAAACACTCACATTCTAAAAATCGCGAAATCCAATTAATTTAGCACATGCTTCAACTGTGGCAACGCCATTTATTTCATTGGAAAAAAAGGTTTAAAAATCATTTGACATTGACGTTACGTAAAGGTGTAAAGTGGAATTGTCAGGAGGTGAAGAGATGGAATATACGGTACAGAAGCTAGGACAGATGGCGGGGATTAGCACTCGGACTTTACGTTACTACGATGAGATTGACATTCTTAAGCCGGCAAGAATGAGCTCGTCAGGGTATCGGATTTATGGACAAAACGAAGTCGATCGATTGCAGCAAATTCTATTCTATCGCGAACTAGGAATGAAGTTAGAAATGATTAAAGATATTGTGACGTCCCCTACATTTAATGGAGCGATGGCGTTAAAAGAACATCAAACACAACTCCTCGACAAACGTGCGCAATTAGATTTACTTATTGCCAATGTGGAAAAAACAATTTCTTCAATAGAAGGGAGAATGACGATGACGAACAACGAAAAGTTTGAAGGGTTCAAACAAAAAATGATTGATGATAATGAAAAAACATTCGGAAAAGAAATTCGCGAGAAGTATGGCGATGATACCGTTAATAAATCCAACGCAAAAGTAAAAAATATGACACAAGCTCAGCATGACGAAGTAACACGACTTGCTAAAGAAGTTTCGACTACCTTAGCGGAAGCATTTAAAACAGGAGATCCATCAAGTGAGCTTGCGCAGAAAGCTGCTGACTTGCATAAAAAATGGCTACTTTTCTACTGGACTGAATACAGTAAAGAAGCTCATGCAGGCCTAGCGCAAATGTACGTGGATGATGAAAGATTTACCGCTTACTACGATAAAGAACAACCAGGGACCGCAGAGTTTCTTAGAGATGCAATCTATATTTATACAGGAACTAATCAATAAGCAAAGAGTGGGTAGATGCAACTTGTTGTATCGATCCACTCTTTTTGTTTTTGCATTCTCGTTGTAATAATTGTTCACTACATTGTAAAAACTTCATGTCATGTTGTAATTTTGGATTCCAAGTTGTAAAAATTACTCATTATATTTTCATTGAGCCGAGTCAACCGATTTTACTAATTAATTATTTGGTTTGAATGAATTCTTCCAAGGCAAGAATGAGCAGGAGTAGCCTAAAGAGGGGGATAATCTATGTTTAATAGACCGTGGTTAATGACACAGGAATGGCATGATGTATTATTTCTTCATTGGTCAGTATCTGCAGATGAACTACGCAAACATATCCCTTCCGAACTCGAACTTGATCTTTACAACAATAAGGCATGGATAGGGTTAATATTTTTCAGAGTGAAAGGGAATCGTCTGAGGCTTATTCCACCTATACCTGGAGTGGGCGCCTTCTTAGAAATTAACCTCCGTACGTATGTGACTTATAAGGGAAGAGCAGGAATTCATATCTTTAGCTTAGACGTAAATAATCCTTTCATAGTAAAGTTGGCGACTCTTAGAAATTTTTTGCCTTATCAGAATGCGAAAATTTGTTGTAAACGAAGAAATAATGTATTTACAATCAAAAGCAAACGTTCTGACAAAAATGCACATCCCGAAAATTTAATTACTTCATTTGAGGTAGTATCACAAATTATAGAAAGAAGCCATTTTGAACAATGGTTGACAGAACGATATCATCTTTGGACAAAACCTAAAGATCATTTGTTTCGTGTAGATACCATGCATTCACCTTGGAAGTTACAAAATGTCACCGGGACAATTCAAGAAAATACAATGGGTTCATTGTTAAAAAGTAATTTTCAAGGAAAGCCACCAATTGCGCATTATTCGAAAAAGAAAAAAGCTCGAGTATTTTCACCCATAAAGGAAAGTTAATGGGGGTTCAGTTCAGAATTCTTGATCGGCTTTTACTTGTTATGTTAAAGGAGAGAGAGCTTTCGTTTCGTCGATGTAAATGAATGCATCATAGCGATTTCCCATTTTTGAAGGGACGTAATTGCCAAATGCTTCATACTCGGGATTGTAGACAACACCGATTGCCCT
>JBEVEQ010000181.1:0-3285 GCA_040512715.1 Paenisporosarcina sp.
TAGTTGTTCTTCTGAAGGTGCAATTAAAAAAGCAGAGGTCAACATCCGTTCATCTTCGAAAAAGGGTAAGCTCCCAAAGTAACCCGCGCGTTTTTCATCATGGATGACAAACTGAGTAATTTCGGGACAAAGATAGTCAAAAACAAACTTATTAGTTGAACTGAATTCTTGGTCAGTACTTTTAATAACAGCTCCTCGTTCTTCTTCAATTTTCGGTTCAAGAACTCGGAAATGGTTCATGAAATTTAACACATCACTCAACTCATTTTCAGTTTGATTCATCACTGTTCGAATAGCGATGAATCCAATTCCAAAAGAACCAATAATTATATCAACACTGTTAATGGTAAAGGGAAATGAATCTTGAAGTATTTCTTGTGTATATTGTTCATTTATTTCTTTGGAAAAACGTAAAAATCCATCATCCGAAATGGTATGGGGAAACATTTTCCTTTCAATAAAAGGAAGGAAGTATTGGTCTAACTCCTCATTTTTAACACGAATAGTCGAACCATAATATGCATCTTCGAGTTCTTTTTTCTTTAATTGAAAAAAAGTATATTCGTTTGAAAGTAGATGATTTCCTATTTTTTTTCGATTCTTTTCACGATAAGAAAATGGAAATAAAAAGGTCATATGGGCTTGATTTATTTTCAACTTATTTATTTTAGCGCTTTCGTCCATGGTTTCACGCTCCACTCTTGTTCTTTCCTATTTGTATGTTACCATAAATGGATAAGGAGATGATGTCCTTGGGACGCACGATGTTATTATTTTTAGATCCTAAAATCCGTGAATTTAAGCATAAACAAAAAGAAGTTGAAGGTGTATTTCTACTTGTCAACAAACGTGTTATCGAATGGCAGGAACTTGGTGACTACTGTCATGATTGTTTTACTCCATTGTCTTATCACGAGACCTTTGATGCCTGTTATTGTTCTGATTGTAATGCATGGCGTGAAGAAGCATGTACGGATCCAACATGTGAATATTGCGATATACGACCTAAGCGACCACTATAGGATTCGCTAAAGGTCCTTTTTTTGTGAATTTATGTACTCATTAAAAAGTAGAAAAGTGCCATACTAGTTCATGTAGACAAAATATAGATTGAAATTGGATAACAGATTTAGAAAACATAGTTGTCATTAATTGATTAGTAAAACTGAGTTTGTTATCCTTGAAAGTGGATTGTTCAATATAGTTAAATTGAACACAATACATCTTTGGAGGTTTTCACATGAATGAACGTATGGTAGGTAAACAAGCACCCCGTTTTACAATGGATGCGGTGTTAGCAGATAAGTCTTTCGGTAAAGTTAGCTTAGAAGAGAACATGAAGCAAGACAAATGGACAGTATTATTCTTTTATCCAATGGACTTTACTTTTGTATGTCCAACAGAAATCACAGCAATGTCAGATCGTTATGATGAATTTGAAGATTTAGATGCTGAAATCATCGGACTTTCTACAGATACAATTCACACACATTTAGCTTGGATTAACACTGAACGTCAAGACAATGGTTTAGGAGATCTTAAGTATCCATTGGCTGCTGATACAAATCATGTGGTTTCTCGCGAATATGGTGTATTGATTGAAGAAGAAGGTGTTGCACTTCGTGGTTTGTTCATAATCAATCCTACGGGTGAAGTTCAGTACCAAACAGTGTTCCATAACAACATTGGACGAGATGTAGATGAAACACTTCGCGTATTACAAGCGCTTCAAACAGGCGGGCTTTGCCCAGCAAACTGGCGCCCTGGTCAAAAAACGCTTTAATAAGTCAAATTCAATTCCCCACGCATACGATAAGCAGTGGGGAATTTTGAACTTTTAAATTGATTTGGAGGAAATGGATATGAAATTGCGTGCACCAATGCCTGAATTAACAGGTGCTACTTCTTGGATTAATGGAGAAGTAAAAAAATCTCAACTCGTTGGGTCGAAACCAACATTAATTCACTTTTGGTCTGTAAGCTGTGGGCTTTGCAAAGAAGCAATGCCAGAAGTAAATAATTTCCGTGATCAATATAAAAAGGATTTAAATGTAATCGCAGTTCACATGCCTCGTTCTGAAAAGGACATGGACTTAAATGAAATTAAGAAAATTGCAGCTGAGCATGATATCACTCAACCAATCTTTGTCGATAGTGATATGACTTTAACAGATGCCTTTGATAACCAATATGTACCTGCTTATTATGTATTCGATAAGGATGGTCAATTACGACATTTCCAAGCTGGTGGTAGTGGCATGAAAATGTTAGAAAAACGAGTAAATCGAGTTCTTGAAGAAACTAAAAATGCATAATCAGATTACGTTTGAGATGAACATCTCGAACGTTTTTTTTTTGTAGAAAATGAGATAAATCAAAAAAGAATTTCATTTGACAAAGTTCGACAAAAATCAACAAGGAATAGTAATAAAAGTTTGATTTTTTCCAAATATCAGTCAAAAGGGGGTGGTTATTTATTTCGGAATTCGATATATTAAATACTATGTCTTTTGCATTAGGGGGAATTAAAATATGGAAATTTTTAAAAAATTAAAAGAATATTACTGGCCAAATAAGCACTTATTTTTCTGGTCACTATTTATGCTTTTAATCACATTACTTATTACGGTTGCTTATCCAATCATTTTGCAACAAACAATCGACCGGGTGATCACAGAAAAACAATATGATCTCGCTTGGACACTTGCTGGTATTTTTTTAGCTTTGATGATTGTGAAAGGGATTGCGACATATATTGGGCAATACACGGGTGATATGTTCGGAATTCGTTCTGTTTATGAGTTGAGAAATGCGCTTTATGCAAAATTACAGAGATTACCTTTCAGCTATTATGACAATGCCAAAACTGGTGATTTAATGTCTCGATTAACAGCAGATGTAGAAGGATTCAGATTCTTTTTATCTTTTGGCTTCGTGGAGTTATTCCGTTTAGTCTTTTTGGTTTCAGTGTCTTTGTGCGTGATGTTTTACTATTCGGTTTCACTAACTTTTGTTTCTATGATAGCGATGCCACTTTTAGTTATAGCCGTATTCCGTTTCGACAAACAGGTACATCCGGCGTTCCGAAGTATTCGAAAATCATTTGGTAAATTAAATACGAATGTACAAGAAAATATTAGTGGTATCCACACGGTAAAATCTTTATCACGTGAATCATTTCAAATTAATAAATTCAACGATTCAAACAGCGATTATAAAGATCGATATTTATTCACATCTGAAATTTGGGCAAAATACTTTCCTGTGATGGAATTCCTAGGAAAT
>JBEVEQ010000185.1:0-7795 GCA_040512715.1 Paenisporosarcina sp.
TACTAATAGACCTTTAACTTGCAGAGAGTTGGTTTCAATCTGTTGAGGGACATCGAGATAATAAACCAACTGATCGTCGGTCAATGGAGGAATCATTCGAACCTCTTGGACCAAAGCAAAACCATCATTATACACCGTAAGTGCTAAGTCTTTCGTTAAACTTCCAGGCATCATCGTCGGCATTAAGCGTTCCTCCTCAGCTTATTTTGAAAGTATACCATGATATGCGATGAAGCTCATGGCAATACGTAGTGGATAAGGAGAGGTTTATCGCACAAACTGATTATTTATCGATCAAATAAAAGATTGATCGCACACTTTGAAGCATTTATCGCACAAACACGTCTCATTAAAAGTTAACTTGTTGAGAAACATCTTCCAAATAAAAGGCTCTTTTAACGTTTAGTGTTGATTTGTATTAGAGATAAGAGGGAATCTGCTCCCTTTCCGCGGACGAACTGACAAGCCTCCTCGTTATTCCGCAGGAGTGTCGCAAATTCTCTACCTATAAACACCATTATTTAACTAAGCTTAATCAAAAATAGCCGCTTCACAAAGAAGCAGCCACTCTTTTACAATCCCATTTTTTTCGCGACAATGACTTTCATGATTTCATTGCTACCTG
Source organism: Paenisporosarcina sp. (assembly GCA_040512715.1). Taxonomy (GTDB): domain Bacteria; phylum Bacillota; class Bacilli; order Bacillales_A; family Planococcaceae; genus Paenisporosarcina. The sequence goes on from JBEVEQ010000185.1 coordinate 626, forward strand.
CATAAATCGAGGCAACTGGAATATCCCGATATCGACGAGCAATTTTGTATTCTTCCATATATCCGTAACCGCCATGAAGCTGCAAGCATTCACCAGAAATTTTCTTCGCCGTCTCGGTTAACCAATATTTCGCCATGGATACTTTTGATACGATATCTTTTCCTTCCATATGATCCTCGATTAATGACTCAAGGAATGTATGTCCTAGTTCAACCTCAGTGGTCATCTCAACCAACTTGAATTGCGTGTTTTGGAACGCCCCAATTGGTTTTCCAAACGCTTTTCGCGACTTCACATAATCTAACGTCATTTCTACCATATCTTCAGAAGCAGTTTGAGATGAAATCGCAACCATTAATCTTTCTTGTTGAAGTTTTTCCATTAAATACGTAAAGCCTTGGCCTTCTTCACCAAGTAAATTAGCGACTGGCACTCGACAATCTTCAAAATAGAGCTCAGCCGTATCCTGTGCATGCATGCCAACTTTATTTAACTTACGTCCTCGAGTAAATCCTGGCATTCCCTCTTCAATGACCAACAAACTGATTCCGCGGTGCCTTGGTTCAATTTTTGTATCAGTCTTCACTACGACGACAACCAAATCAGCGTTAATGCCATTTGTAATAAACGTTTTAGATCCATTAACAATGTAGGAATCACCGTCAAGTACCGCTGTTGTTTGAATGGCAGCTAAATCAGATCCCGCTCCAGGTTCGGTCATGGCAATCGCCGTAATATGATCCCCAGTTACACACCCTGGTAACCAACGTAATTTCTGTTCATCCGAACCATACGCTTCTATATAAGGAACGACGATATCATTATGCAATCCAACGCCTGTTAAACTAGCACCCACACGTTCCATTTCTTCACCAATAATGACCGCATATCTAAAATCGACTTCTAATCCACCGTACGCTTCATCCACTTGTGGACATAAGTATCCCATTTCACCTAATTTCCGCCAAAACGTTTTTGGAATTAAGCGATCCTCTTCCCATTGATCGAAATTAGGAATGGCTTCTTTCTCCATAAATTTCCGAAGTGATTTGCGGAACATTACATGCTCATCTGTTTCAAATCGATATTTACCCATTCAACTTCCTCCTCATTTCGGTTGCATACGAATGGCACCGTCTAGTCGAATCACTTCTCCATTTAATAGAGGATTCATTAAAATACTTTCCACTAACATGGCATATTCACTCGGTTTACCTAGTCTGTTTGGAAATGGAACTGATTGAGCTAAAGAATCTCTTGCTTCTTCCGGCAGTCCTGCAAATAATGGTGTTTCAATTAAACCAGGTGCGATGGCCATAACTCGGATTCCATCACGAGCAAACTCACGTGCAATCGGTAACGTCATCCCAACAACACCGGCTTTTGAAGCACTATAAGCCGCTTGACCAATCTGCCCTTCAAATGCTGCAACCGAAGCAGTATTAATAATAACTCCACGCTCACCATCTTCGTTTGGTGTATTTTGTTGCATCGCATGAGCAGCAACTCTTAACACATTAAATGTTCCGATCAAATTCACCTGAATCATTTGTTCGAAGCGACTCAAGTCCATTGGTCCCTTTTGAGAAATCACTTTTCCAGGTGTCGCAATGCCTGCACAATTCACTAAGGTATTTATTGCTCCAAAATGTTGGACTACGGTTGCAACATTTTTTTCTACTTGTTCAGCAGCCGCCACATTCGTTTGTAAAAAAAATACGTTTTCTGTTCCTAATTCGTTAACTAAGGCAAGCCCACGTTCTTCATTCACATCAAAAATAGCCACTTTCCCACCACCTGCAACTAGGCGCCTCGTAGTTGCTTCACCTAAACCAGATGCACCGCCAGTTACAATCGATATAACGTTCGTTAACTTCATAAGTTATCCTCCGAGTCTGCTATTCTCTCAATAATGGTCGCATTCGCCATACCCATTCCTTCACAAATGGATAGTAGTCCGTAACGACCACTCGTTCGTTCTAATTCGTGTAATAGTGAAACGAGGAGTTTGGTCCCAGTTGCTCCGAGCGGGTGACCAAGTGCGATAGCACCGCCATTTGGATTAAGCTTCGCTGGATCTGCACCGATTTCTTTTAACCATGCAAGTGGAACCGGTGCAAAAGCTTCATTTACTTCATATGAATCCATGTCCTCAATCGATAGGTTCGCTTTTGCCAAAACTTTTTTAGTGGCAGCGATTGGACCCGTTAACATCAAGGTCGGATCTGACCCCACGACTGACCGTGCTACGATTCTAGCTCGTGGTTTCAGTCCTAGCTCGTCAGCTTTTTCACGAGACATTAACAGAACGGCTGAAGCTCCGTCACTCATTTGGCTCGCATTGCCTGCAGTTATTCGGCCATTTATATCAAAAACAGTTTTTAATCCCTTAAGTACTTCCATTGTCGTTCCCGGTCGTGGACCCTCATCTACAGAAAAAATCTTGGTGGTCCCGTCTTCATTCAATACTTCTATTGGAACGATTTCTTTTTCGAAATGTCCAGACTGAATTGCCTTTTGGGCACGTTCGTGACTTTGCACAGAAAATGCATCCAACTCTTCACGTGATAATTCCCATTCTTGTGCGATTCGTTCAGCAGATAATCCTTGATTAATAATTTCATAAGCCTTCGTAAGATTTGGACTTGGCTTATAATCACCCATATTTGAAAACATTGGAACGCGTGTCATGCTTTCTACCCCACCTGCGATGACGACCTCCATATCACCTGATGCAATTGCTTGCGCTGCAAAGTGAACAGCTTGTTGACTCGACCCGCACTGACGATCAATGGTGACACCTGGTACGTAAGAAGGAAACCCTGCAATAAGAGCAGCTGTTCTTGCAATATTCCCTCCTTGTTCATTTACTTGTGATACACATCCTAATATGACGTCTTCCACAAGGCTTTTATCAACACCAGCTTTATTAACAAGTTTTTCTAAAACCATGGCTGCTAAATCATCTGCTCTTGTATGAGACAGACTTTCCTTTCTTCTTGCAACTGCTGTTCGAACACCTTCTATAATTACGACTTCTCTCATCGGGACACCTCTTTAATTTCAAAATTGAATGAATATTCACTCAGTACTATTCTATCGAATAATTATGTGATTTTCTACCACTATCTGATAACTATCTACACCTCTAGTCTTAGATGAAAATGCATTCTAAGACCGTTTGTTAAAAACTCATGCGTTGGTACGATAAGGGTACAAATTGAAAGGGGAAACAAACATATGAAAAAATTCGGTTTAATCTTACTCGGAACTATCGCGGGGATTATCGCACTTGTTAACCTAGGTTCCTTACTAGGTCTTGCATTGTCAGCACTACTTGTTTTTGCAGGCATGCACTTTTATTTAAAAGGAGAATCAAAGCTTTCCAAGTTTTTCTGGATAGCAGTGGGAATTGTCGGTTTATTAACAGCAGTAGCAAACGTACCTGGTTTCTTCGGAATTTTAGCGATCGTCGGATTATGGTATGTCGTTCGTGAATGGAAACAAAAGCCAATGACATTAACAAACACATCTTACTCAACAGACCCATTTACTAACTTTGAAAAACAATGGGATGAACTTAACAAATAGGAGGAACTATACATGACAACATTATGGAAACGATTCAAGTACGCAGTGGAAGCAGATTTGCACAACACATTTGATAAAAAAGAACAACAAAATCCAATCGCCCTGTTAAACCAATATATTCGAGAAGCGGATAAACAAACCGCTCAAACCGGGAAATGGATTGAACGCCAAGGTCAATTAAAGCTACAACTTGAAAAAGAACTTCAAGAAGCTCAAGTTATGCTTGAAAAACGCACAAAACAAGCTGAACTTGCTCGACAAACGAATCAAGAAGAATTAATTGCTTTCGCTGATCAAGAAGTCCAAGCTTATGAAAATCGTGCAAATATCTTACAAACAAGTATTACTCGTACGATTGAAGAGTTATTTGGATTAGAAAGAAAATACGAAGAAATGAAACATAAAGTGAAAGACATGAAAGTACGCCAGCTCCAATTAATGGGTAAAGAAAATGTCACACGTGCTCACCATCAAATGGATCGAGTTCTTCAACCCGAATCAACTAAGCAGGCAGAAAAACGATTAATTACATTCGACGATATGGAACATTTCATTAACCGCCTTGGAAATAAAATAGAAAAAGAGCATGATGTTTCTTCAATGGAACGTCGTTTAGAAGAACTATCGAATGACGCTCAAAAAAATGAACACACAAAACAAGAAATTGTGTAAACTTAGCTTAGATGGAGAAGGCACTCGTCTTCTCTTTTTCATTATTACCTAATTCGAAAAAGGAGGAATAAAAATGCAAAAAATTTCAACGGATCGCTTAACATTTTGGTTACTTGCGGCCTTTTTAGTTGTTTTTGTGGAAGCCATGTTTTTCCATAATGGCAGCGTATTATTCGTTCTTTTTGGGATCGGGTTAATATACTACAGCTTAAGAAAAAGAAGTCGTCTCATGTTTTGGGGTGGGATTGCCTTATTAACTATCTCGATTCTTTCTATGTGGAGTTTACGGTTACTAATTGCTTCAGCGATTGTATATATTTTAGTCCGTTTATGGAAAGGTGACGAAACGCATCAAGTAATCGAGCCTTTTCTCGGTGAAGAGATGGAATCGCCTAATTCTATCATTCAAAATAAATTATTTTCGGTTCAAAGTACTCCATTTCAAGCATATGAATGGAAGGACATTCATGTTCAAGGCTTCTATGGAAACCTGACTATTGACTCAACTCAAACCGTTTTACCGAAAGGCACTTCATTAATTTCTGTACGTCAAGGCATTGGAAAAATAAGAATTGTCGTTCCATATGAAGTTCCTGTTCGAATCCATTACACGACATTACTTGGGGATGCGCGATTATTTGGTGGGCAGAAAAAACGCTTATGGAACCAATCCATTACTTGTCAAAATGGCTATGAAGAGGCAAGCATAGGTTCAACAACAGAACTCTTGATTTCAGTCTCAACTTGGCTTGGAGATGTAGAGGTGATTCGAAAATGAACGGATTGATTAGCCGATTAATCACAATTGTTTTTTTGCTCACTGCTGCTACTTTCGCATTACTTACCTCACTATGGGGATGGCCAACCGTTCAAAAGTGGGATCTCCTTTGGAAAATCCAAGAAGGGAATTTGCCATTTGGTGTTTGGATTTTGATGGGAATCATCGGAATTAGTTTCTTTATTTCCACTTCAACAACCCTTCAAATCAATAAAAGAGAACGCAGTATCGACCAGTATTTACGTGCTTCCATCGAATCTGAGAAACAAATCAGTAACTTAGCTAAACCAAGTGTTCATGGAAAGCTAAATAAAACAATGACTGACGTGTTTCAATTAATTTCTACTCAAAAGAGAAGCTTACAAAGGTTGACGGATGAACGTGCTGAAGGTGAAGACAAACGAATTCAAGAGCGAGTGATTCAAGAAAGACAACGCTTAGCAAGAGAATTACATGATTCCGTTTCACAACAGCTGTTTGCTGCATCCATGCTACTATCCGCCATGACTGAACAACAAGAACAAGATGAATGTACTGTTTCTATGCCTTTAATGCAAGCCGAAAAGATGGTTCAACAAGCACAACTAGAGATGAGAGCTCTATTGCTTCATTTGAGACCAGCGGCTTTACATAACAAATCTCTTGCACAAGGTTTAGAAGAGCTACTTGTTGAATTGCAACAAAAAGTACATTTCTCTATTCAATTTCGATTAGAAGACATCTCCCTATCTAAAGGGGCCGAAGATCATTTATTTCGTATTGCACAGGAGACGCTCTCCAATACATTACGTCACGCAAATGCCACGGAAGTGGAAATCCTGTTCATAGAAAGAGATGGTTTAGCCATTTTCCGAGTTCAAGATAATGGAGTTGGATTCAGAAATGAAGAGGGCAAAGCTGGTTCATATGGTCTCCAACATATTGAGGAGAGAGCGATTGAAATGGGTGGAACAAGCAAATTCGTTTCTGTTCCGTCTCAAGGAACCATTATTGAAGTGAAAGTACCTGTAGAAAAAGAGGGTGAAGAAAAATGATACGAATCGTATTAGTAGATGATCATGAAATGGTGCGAATTGGTGTATCGGCTTATTTGCAAGCACAAGCGGATATGGAAGTGGTTGGTGAAGCTACTAACGGCCAAGAGGCAGTGGATATTGTCTTATCCTTAAGACCTGACGTGGTTTTGATGGATATGGTGATGCCAATCATGAACGGTGCGGAAGCGACGAAAGCCATTATTCAACAATGGCCTGAAGCTAAAATCATGATTGTCACAAGCTTCCTTGATGATGATAAAGTCTACCCTGCACTCGAAGCCGGTGCTGTCAGCTACGTCATGAAAACTTCCAAAGCAAAACAAATTGCAGATGCTGTAAGGGAAACCATGGATGGGCAAGCTGTATTAGAACCAGAAGTCACCAATAAAATGATGAAACGGATGAGAACTGGAAATGAACGCCCCCTTCATGATGAATTAACTGAGCGAGAAACTGAAATTCTGCTACTTATTGCAAAAGGGCGTAGCAATCAAGAAATTGCTGATGAGTTATTTATCGCAATCAAAACGGTCAAAACCCATGTTAGCAATATTCTTTCTAAACTCGATGTTCAGGATCGAACACAGGCTGTTGTTTATGCTTTTCAAAAAGGGATTGTTCCAAAGAGTTAAAATGGTGGCAGTGATTTACTCGTCACTTTTGAAGTTTTACTCGTCAACTTTATGAATTTACTCGTCAATATGGTCTCAACACCAAGTCTTCTTGGAGTTGAGACCATTTTCTAATACACGTTAATTTTACTCATAGACCAAATGACTCCCGCATGAATACCTTCATGCCATACAGCAAATTGAATAAGTGCTTGAACAGTAGCCATCTCATGAAAATTCCCTATCTTCATAGCTTCAGCTAAAGGTTGATTTAACTTACCTTCTAACACTGCCTTTATGCGACTTGGTTGTTCTGCCAACGCAGAAAGTAATTCATCATTTGTTGGTGGGGCCATTGTCCAGTCTGATGGTTTAGTTCCAGGAGCAAATAATGGAATCCAATCAGCGTGAACTAATTCATATTCGGGTAAAGCTTTTTGCACCATTGTTTCCATACTTATAAAAATATGCCCCACATTCC
>JBEVEQ010000213.1:0-6791 GCA_040512715.1 Paenisporosarcina sp.
TATATACATAAAGGTTTGATGCATGCTTTTGTATCTTCGGGGTTTGGATTCTGGGGACCTCCTATTCGATTAGGTTCTCGATCAGAGATTTGGTCAATAACTGTAAAATTCGATTCGAAAGAAACGGTATGAAAAGCGACTTAAACTTGTTACGATAAGTTAGAAGAAAAATTAGTAGTTGGAGGCTCACAATGGAAAACTGGATTACGGATATCATGAGCCAGTACGGCTATATAGGTATATTTTTATTAATCATGTTAGAAAACATATTCCCACCCATTCCCTCAGAGGTGATTTTGACGTTTGGCGGTTATATGACTACTCAATCGGCTATGACACCATTAGGTGTGATTTTAGTATCGACAGCTGGATCTGTCGCAGGTGCTATTATTCTATATTGGATTGGTAGACAATTGGATGTTAAGAGACTCGAGAAGATTGTGGATCGTTGGGGAAAGGTCTTACGTTTAACGAAAGCAGATATACATAAGGCGGATTCATGGTTCGATAAGTATGGAATTTGGACGGTTTTATTTTGCCGACTGATCCCATTAATTCGAAGCCTAATCTCGATTCCTGCTGGGATGTCTAATATGAAGTTCGGTTTATTCTTGTTGTTCACAACGATTGGTACATTAATTTGGAACACGATTTTAGTATCAGTTGGAGCAGCGGTAGGGGATAATTGGGAGTCTATTGTAGGCGTGATGGATGTGTATTCAAATATTGTGTACGTTCTTATTGTCTTGGCTGGATTAGCTATTATTTGGTGGTACATGCAATTTAGAAAAAGAAGAGCATAAGGAGATATTATGGAATTATTAGAATTAGTAAAAGCATTAATATTAGGTTTTGTTGAAGGTATGACTGAGTTTGCTCCAGTTTCTTCTACAGGTCATTTAATCATCGTGGATGATATGTGGTTAAAAACTTCGGAGTTTCTCGGGAAATATTCAGCGAATACATTTAAGATTGTTATTCAGCTCGGTTCAATTATGGCCGTCATTGTCGTGTTTTGGAAACGTTTGTTCAGTTTAGTGGGTCTTTATAAAATCAAGGACGTGTCACCAGGTTCACAATTGAAACTTACACATGTTTTGGTAGGATTAATTCCTGCAGGTGTTCTTGGTGTATTATTTGAAGATTTTATTGATGAACACTTATTTTCAGTTGAAACAGTTTTGGTTGGATTGGTTATTGGTGCCATTTTAATGATCATTGCTGATAGATTCGGACCGAAAGTGCCAATAACGCAGACATTAGATCAAATTACGTATAAACAAGCTTTCTTAGTTGGTCTTGTACAATGTCTATCTCTATGGCCAGGGTTTTCACGTTCTGGTGCAACCATTTCAGGTGGTGTATTGTTCGGATTGAGTCACCGTACAGCAGCTGATTTCACTTTTATTATGGCCGTGCCAATTATGTTTGGCGCAAGCTTCTTATCGCTATTCAAAAACTGGGAGTATGTTAGACCAGATGATTTATCTTTTTACATTGTCGGATTTATTAGTGCGTTCGTGTTCGCACTCATTTCCATCAAGTTCTTTTTAAAGCTAATCGAGCATGTTAAATTAACACCATTTGCGATTTATCGTTTAGTGTTAGCTGCTATATTATTTGTAATTATCATAATGTAGTATTATCAAGGCGGCCAATTTGGTCGTCTTTTTTTAGACTAAAAAAACTGTCTAATGCTCTTAACACTTGTGTTAAGGGGGTGTGTATAATCCAATACAATTTAATGATGGTATTGATTATGACAAAAGAGAGATAAATTCTTATAAAATGTAAGTGTAATCAAACAATTATGTATTTTGTTGCGGACGGAATTGAAGAGATAAATTGACTATTTACTAACTAAACACAATTGAATATCAGAGAACGTAAGAGAGAAGTAGAGAGGATATTTACTGGAGCAGCTGAACTTGAAATTGAATGGGCTCGAGAAGTCATTGGGGACAAAATTGACGGACTTGATGTGGAAGACGTGGAATCATATATATACTTTTACGCCAATGTCCGGTGTGCACAACTAGGGTGTGAGCGACCTTTTCCAGCCTAACGAAAAAATCCATTGAAATGGATTAAAGCATATGAAGAAGAGGATTTAGGTAAGACAGATTTCTTCGAACAGAAATCGAGACAATACGTAAAAGTAAATATACAGGATAATGGATTCGACGATTTGTGATAGGAAGGTGATTTCGATTTGATGAGAAAGAATTGGAATTATTAAGCATCTAATGTTGCTAGAGAAATTTCCATTTCACAATAGTACTACACTCGTTTCATATAGTTAGTGCTTTTATGAAGATAGGCAAGGTACCTCAATTATATAGTGATAATTATCTGAATTTAAACTATACTATTAAAAGTTTAAGAAAAGGGAGAGATTAATATGAAAAGAACAACATTGATTTCATTATTCAAATCGGAGGGCATGTTGGTATAAAAATATGAACTCCGATTTGATTTCATCGTAAATCAATACTATCGGAGGAATTTTTAAGTGAGTATACAAAAATTTTATTACACCGTGACTAGTTCACGCGCATTTTTTATTCAAATGGTCTTTACTTTAAATGCCATTTACTATGTCATGCAAGCTGATTTAAATCCATTACAGCTCGTGTTGATTGGGACCATAATGGAAGTGTCTGTTTTATTATTTGAAATGCCAACAGGGCTGTATGCTGATCATTTTGGTAGAAAGAGATCATTGGCTTTAGGAACATTTATTATTGGCCTTGCACATCTATTAGAAGGAAGTACGCCAGAATTTTGGGCGATTGCTGTTGCTTCAGCGATGTGGGGAATTGGATGGACGTTCATCAGTGGTGCCGAACAAGCATGGATTGCGGATGAGTTAGAAGGAAAAGATTTAGAGACTACCTTTTTACGAGGTTCCCAGTGTTCATCTTTCGCTCGATTTTCAGCTATTTTGGCAAGCGTTGGGATTGCGATGGTATGGTCTGTCCAAGTGGCGATTTTGTTTGCAGGGACGATGTTGATTATTTTAGCTATTTGGGCATTTTTGAAGTTGCCTGAAACAAAGTTTGTAGAAATTACTCGTGAAAAAGGTGTCTCGGGTGTGACACATATGATTTCGACGATAAAATCTGGTGCGTCACAAATACGCGGAAATACCGTATTGGTCAGTATCGCGATGGTGACGTTACTCTGGGGATTAGCCAGCGAGGGGTTTGATCGTTTATATGGTGCACATTTTATTAAGGATTATCAACTGTCTGAAAGCGAATCGATTTATTGGTTCGGTGCATTTTACGCCGTTGCATTCTTGATGAATATCGTTGTGCTTCGAGTGGTCGAAAAAAACGTGAATGGTCGATACGCAGAGGTATTAATTTTAGCAAATACCGTGTTAATTGGAACGATGATTGTTTTCGCGTGGACCGGACATTTCTGGTTGGCTGTAGCCATGTATTGGGTAGCGAGTGCGCTACGAAATGTAAATTATCCTCTGATGAGCATCCTCACAAATGAGCGAATTGAGGCGAAGGGTAGAGCAACTACGCTTTCGATGTTTGGACAATTAGATGCATTTGGCCAGATTGCAGGCGGACCAATTGTCGGCCTACTTGCGTTGTATACATCTATATCTGGTGGAATAACGGCTTCCGCTTTGCTCGTTTTGCCAATCGTTTTCTTCTTATGGCGAATGAAGGGCAAGATGACAGTCTCATAAGATTAGATAACTTGGTTATGAGATGGGTTTGACGAGTAAAAGTAAAGATTTGATGTGTAAATTAGTTAAAGTGACGAGTAAATTCGTAAAGTTGACGAATAAATCTTTTAAAGTGACGAGATAGCTCATCTAAAAAAGCTGTGCATAAGGTGAAATCACCCTGTGCACAGCTCTTCTTCATTTTCCACCTAAAAGGTTAAATAATCCACCCGCTATGCTACCTTCATCTGATGATCCTCCACCAGGTGTTTGAGGAGCTGCTGCAAACACGCGACTGGCTAAACGGCTAAATGGAAGAGATTGAATCCAAACGGTACCAGGTCCACGAAGTGTTGCGAAGAATAATCCCTCACCGCCGAACAAAGCGGTTTTCACACCTTTGACCATCTCGATGTTGTAGTCAACGTCATGTGTCATGGCAACTAAACAACCAGTATCAACACGAAGTACTTCTCCAAGTTGCAATTCCTTTTTATGAATGGTTCCACCAGCATGTACAAAAGCCAATCCATCACCTTCAAGCTTCTGCATAATAAAGCCTTCACCACCAAAGAAACCTGCACCTAACTTACGTTGGAATTCAACGCCAACAGAAACCCCCTTTGCTGCAGCTAAAAACGCATCTTTTTGACAAATAATCTTGCCGCCCATCATGCTTAAATCCATCGGAATAATTTTGCCGGGATATGGAGATGCGAAGTACACATGTTTCTTCCCTGAACCTGTATTTGTGAAAGTTGTCATGAATAAACTTTCACCAGTAATCAAACGTTTTCCGGCACCCATAAGCTTCCCAAGCATGCCACTGCCAGCAGACCCAGAAGATCCGTCACCAAAAATCGTCTCCATAGCGATTCCATCTTCCATCATCATTAAGCTTCCTGCCTCAGCTACAACAGTTTCATTTGGATCTAATTCAACTTCTACAAACTGCATGTCGTCCCCGTGTAATTTGTAATCAATTTCATGATTGTTCATACATACCTGCCTCCTTTAAATTTTCGCCTACTCATTCATACGCTCCATGATTCGAAAAGTTTCATGTCACTCCTGAATATTGGAATAATTCGTTTATTCTAAAAATACAAAAGGAATAAGAGGCCTTTTGTCGAATAAGTAGATTGGAAGCGTTTTCAAATCGAAAGGGGTAAATGACATGCAACTGAAAAATTACATCGGTGGAAAGTGGCAGGAAGCAGGAGATGCGAAATACGTTCCTGTAACAAACCCGGCAACAGGAGAAGAGTTAGCTCAAGTAAGATTATCAACAAAGGATGACGTCAATCTAGCCGTTGCTGCTGCAAAAGAAGCCCAAAAAAAATGGGCTCTTGTACCAGCTCCAAAACGAGCAGATTACTTATATGAAATTGGTCGTATTATGAAAGAAAAGAAAGAGCATTTAGCTCAAGTATTAACCAAAGAGATGGGTAAGGTTATTGAGGAAGGACGAGGCGAAGTCCAAGAAGGAATCGATATGGCCTTTTATATGGCTGGGGAAGGACGTCGGTTATTCGGTGAAACGACACCATCTGAATTAGCCGACAAATTTGCAATGAGTGTACGAGCACCAATCGGTGTTGTGGGCTTAATCACACCTTGGAATTTTCCAGTGGCGATTGCGACATGGAAATCATTTCCTGCTATTGTTGCAGGAAATACCTTCTTATGGAAACCTGCGACCGAAACGCCAATGATGGCTTATGAAATGGCCAAAGTATTTGAAGAAGCAGGATTACCTTCAGGGGTTGCGAATATCGTATTTGGATCAGGTTCAGAAGTTGGCACAGCAATGATTGAACATCCAGATGTGAAAGTCATTTCCTTTACAGGTTCGACGGAAACAGGCCGTTCTGTAGCGGAACTTGGAGGTCGCCACTTAAAGAAAGTGTCACTTGAAATGGGCGGAAAAAATGCAGTTATCGTTATGGAAGATGCTGACCTTGGCCTAGCAGTTGAAGGAATCCTTTGGAGTGCATTCGGGACGGCTGGCCAACGCTGTACAGCTTGTAGTCGCGTAATTGTCCACAAAGATGTGAAAGAAGAACTTGAAACTCGACTTCAAGAGGCGATGAAGGTTCTTACAATAGGGGATGGAATGGACGAATCCGTTAAAATCGGGCCAGTTATTAATAAAAAAGCTTTAGACAAAATTCATAGCTATGTTCAAATTGGAAAAGAAGAGGGAGCCACTCTATTAGTTGGTGGTGAAATATTAGATCAAGAGAATTTATCAAAAGGAAATTATTACGCACCAACTTTATTTACAAATGTAGATCGTGATAGTCGGATTGCACAAGAAGAAATTTTTGGACCGGTTGTATCATTGATCGAGGTTTCTAGTTTAGAAGAAGCGATTGAAGTAAACAATAGCGTAACATTTGGATTATCTAGTTCTATTTTCTCTCGCGATGTGAATAAAATCTTTAAGGCACAACGCGATTTAGACACAGGGATTGTCTATGTGAATGCAGGTACAACAGGTGCCGAAATACATTTACCATTCGGAGGTACGAAAGGAACAGGTAATGGTCATCGAGATTCTGGTGTAGCCGCACTTGATGTATATACAGAATGGAAGAGCATTTACGTAGATTTTAGTGGGAAGTTGCAACGAGCTCAAATTGATAATTCTTAACATCAATATTAGATCAAATCAGATATTTACAAAGGGGATGTTGTAAATGAAGGTAGTCGTATTAGGTGCAGGATTAATGGGGAAAGAAGCAGCACGCGATTTAGTGAAAAGTTCAAAGGTAGAAAAAGTGTATTTAGCAGACGTACAAGTTGAACAAGTTCAAACGTTTATTGATAAGATCCAAAGCGATAAAATTGAAGCAGTTCGCTTAGATGCTAATAATGACGCTGAATTAACAGGCATCATGAGTAAAGGTGATGTCGTCATTAATGCTTTATTTTACTCGTTTAATGAAAAAGTAGCACGCAAAGCAGTAGAAGTGGGTATCCATTCGGTTGATTTAGGTGGACATATAGGTGGTGCCACTGATGCAGTTCTCGAATTAAAAGCTCAAGCAGAACAAAAAGGAATCACGCTCATTCCGGATTTAGGGGTAGCTCCGGGTAT
>JBEVEQ010000229.1:0-2642 GCA_040512715.1 Paenisporosarcina sp.
CCTGCAAAATTCAAGAACCACCGATCATTTATTTGCGCCATATCCATCGTAGCGATTTCACCATTAACGAGTGAATCAACCGCTTGTTCAAGCGAAAGCGAAATTCCTAGTGTTCTTGCAAAGTCGTTACAAGTCCCTGCTGGCAGAATACCGATAACCGGAACTTCGTTCATCGTTTCTATTACTTGAATGGCAGTATGCAATGTACCATCACCACCCATTAAAAACAAAACGTCAGCACCATCTGTTTTTAAAATGGCTTCTTGAAATTTTTCGGGGGACATTGTTTGGACTATCGTTAATTGATTGCAGTGAGTTGCTAAAATAGGTAACACGTTAGCTAAAGCTACTTCGCTGGATTCTTGACCTGCTTGTCCATTAAAGAGTAAATATCCTTGATTAAATCTCGGCATGTTTTTCACCTCTTTCTATATGATACGGTACGCTATTTTAGATTTACCCTGTATTTTTATCATTAATCAGAATCTATGGGTTTCAATAAAAATAAATTCATCTTGAGTAAAGTAGAATATTCAAGTACAACTAATTAAGAAGTACTATATAATGAACATTAGTAATTATTGAACAGATTAATATTCAGTTTTTGTTTTTAAAGGAGTGCAGGTATGGTTCAAGCAATTGGAATAGATGTAGGTGGCACATTAACCAAAGTCGCATATTACGATGAGTATAATCAGCTAAAACTAGAACATTTTCCATCAAGCGATTTAAAAGAAGTAAGTAATTGGATTGCTTCTTTCTCTGATGATGCCTTGATTGGATTGACGGGTGGCCGTTCAGAACAATTGAAACCGTTTTTGAAACAACATAAGAATCTTCAGTATATAGTGGAGTTTGATGCAACGGTTGCGGGAGTGAATTTTCAAATTCAGGAACAAGGATATACATTTAAGGAAGCTATTGTCACGAATATAGGAACAGGAACGTCTATTCATCTTTTAAAAGGAAATATCCATGAGCGTGTTGGAGGGACTGGAATAGGTGGAGGGACTTTACTCGGGTTATCAAATTTATTGACTGGGATTGTAAATTTCAACGAAATTGTCGAGCTATCATCAAAGGGCAGTAGGGCCGAAGTTGATATTTTAGTTAGTGATATTTATTTTGGCAACAAAACCCCAATTGATGGGGGATTGACAGCGAGTAATTTTGGCGATGCAGGATTACATACAGCAGTTTCTCGTTCTACAGAGGATTTAATTGCTTCCATACAAGGATTAGTTGGGGAAGTGATTTCTACATTAAGCATCCAAACCGCGACTTCTGAAAACATTGAGCATATCTTATATATTGGGTCAACTTTATCTGGAAATGGTCCTCTACAAACAATTATTGGGAACTATACAACACGAAAAAAACGCGTGCCAATCTTTTTAGAAGACAATGGTTTTAGTGGAGCTATAGGTGCTTTATTAAGCAGATTGAAATGACTTTTTTTATTGTTTGAAAACCAAGATAATTACAAATATGCACAAGCATCCTAGTTGCAAATGGAAAATATCCATGTTATATTTAGGAAGAATTATTTTTGTTCGGATTTGAGTAAGACTTTTATAAGATTTTATCTCCACGATTTGAGCAAGGATAGTAATACAATGTGTACTTACGTACACGAGGAGGAACATACACATGGAACAAGGTAAAGTAAAATGGTTTAACTCAGAAAAAGGTTTTGGATTTATTGAACGCGACGGCGGAGACGATGTATTCGTACATTTCAGCGCTATTCAAAGCGAAGGTTTCAAGTCTCTTGATGAAGGTCAAGAAGTTACTTTTGAAATCGAGCAAGGCCAACGTGGTCTTCAAGCTACTAACGTAAACAAAGCTTAATTCAAATATTAAACCATAAACAGACTCTCTTTTGAGAGTCTGTTTTTTAGTTTGACCACATGGCTATGTCAAAGAACAATGTCAGACAGTTAGGGTATCCACGAGACTCTTGCGGAATAACGGGCTGGCAAGACCCAGCAGTGGGAAAAACGGAACAAAAGCTAATAACTTCACCTCGCGAAATCAACGCCTTTGTGACCAACATCCTGTTATCCTGAGCAGGCTTGTCCGTTGTCCGCGGAAAGGGTGTGGTTTCACACTATTTGTCTTAAAGTGAACAGATTCTTTCATAAAAAAACTCGACCAAGCAAATGCTTTAGTCGAGTGAAGGTTTTTGCCGAATGGCTCTGCGCGCCAATTGATCGGCTGCTCTATTATTGCTTTCCGGAATCCATTTGATAAAAAAGAATTCGAACGTATCAGCAATTTCTAAGGCTTGATCTAATAATGCTTTAAATACAGGGTTTTTCACATACTGTTTTTCAACAGATGCTACTACAACTTGCGAATCAGATTTAACTGATACGATACCAGAAGTCCTTTTCTTCGCTTCTTCTAAACCACGAATCAATGCCATAAACTCAGTTGTGTGATTGTCATAAATGCCCACATATTCAGATAATTGGATATGATGACCTTCTCCTTTAATAAATAAACCAATTCCACTTGGACCAGGATTACCTGCGCTAGCCCCATCAATATAAACTTCTAACACTTGAAAACCTCCTTATTTTTCATCTAAAGGGGTCATGCTTTTAGCGATATAACCAAACGGTGTCCCAAGTATCGAT
>JBEVEQ010000266.1:0-6178 GCA_040512715.1 Paenisporosarcina sp.
ATCTTCGTATTTCTTTACTGAAGAGACATCTATAAAATTGACTCAGATATGGTAAACAATATTGTTTGTAGATAGGAATCTGCGAGAAACAACTGCTCCTGTTTCTGTTTCTGTTTCTGCATCGCTTTGCTAGCTTCGAAACATGAAAGAACGTTGCATCGCTTTGCTGGCTTCGAAACATGAAAGGGCGTTGTATCGCTTCGCTAGCTTCGTCGCAAAGAATAGGGTCAAACAACCTTCGACCTTATTCTTTCCTGCGGAATAACGGACAGACAAGACCTCGCAGCTCGGACAATGGAACGAATGCTAAGGACGCCACCACGTGTTTCAACGCCTTCGTGACCAACATTCGGTTGGCCTGAGGAGGCTTGCCAGTTCGTCCGCGGAAAGGGAGCAGATTCCCTAATTATTTATACTATTGGGAAATTATAAGTTTTTTGGATATCAGTAAAAGAAAAGAATCAGCATGTAATTAGCAGTTTTTTTCTAATGAAAGATCACCAGTAAAAATTAACAGAGCCAATAAAAAAGACACGCTCTAATTTAAGCGTGTCTTCTAATCGATTATTTACGAACTAAGAGTGTAACGCTTTCAATTTGAGCCGTTTGAGGGAACATATCAACTGGCTGAATGTATTGAATATCGTATACTTTTCGCAATTGACCTAAATCTTTAGCTAAAGTAGAAGGATTGCATGATGTATAAACAAAACGCTTAGGTCGCACATTTAAAATCATTTGCAATAAACTATCTGCTAAACCTGTGCGAGGAGGATCTACAGTTAATACATCTGGAACAAAACCTTCGCGGCTCCATTTCGCAAGCCATTCTTCAGCTGTACCCGTTTCATAGGTAGCATGTGAGAAGCCGTGTTTTTCTGCATTTTTCTTGGCGTCATATATACTATCGCCGATGACATCCATACCACGAACTTCTTTCGCTTGGTCAGCCAACCACAGACCAATAGTACCTACACCACAATAGGCATCAACAACTGTTTCGTTCCCTGTTAACGAAGCAGCTGCCTTAATTTCGTTATACAATCTTACAGTTTGTGAAGGGTTTAATTGGAAAAACGCACGAGCAGATAAATCAAATGACAATTCCCCTAGTTTTTCATGCAAGGTTTTTTTGCCATGAAGAACGATGGTACGGTCACCAAAAATTAGGGAAGTCTGTTTTGGATTAACGTTTTGCACGATTGAAACAATTGCTGGGTCAATTTCAGCTAATTTATCAATAATCAACTGACGCTTCGGCATTTCAGCGCGCGTTGTTATAAGTACAAGTTGTATTTCTCCTGTTCGAAGACCGGTGCGAACGACAATAGTACGGACAAGTCCATTTGGCGTTTTTCCATCATAAATAGGAATCTGTAGCATTTCGAGAACTCGTTTTACTTCATTCGTCACACGAGTTGTATCAGGATGCTGAACAATACACTCGTCAATATTTAGCAATTCATGGGTGCCTGCCGAGAAAAGGCCAGCATGTACTTTGTTGCCATCTTTACGGACTTGAAACTGGCTTTTATTTCGATACTGCCAGGGGTTATCCATGCCAATGGTTTGGCGGACTTCAATGGTAGGAGCTAAATCTCTCACATAGCGTTCGAGAGATTGAACGACCATGTCACGTTTTTCTATAAGCTGTTGCGCGTACGTCATATGTTGTAATTGACAACCTCCACATGCCTCATAAATTGGGCAAGGAGCTTGCTGACGATGGGGTGAAGCCTTGCGGATTTTAAGTATTTTTGCTTCTGCAAAGGTAGGTTTGACTAGTACTACTTGAGCGGTAACTTCTTCACCGGGAAGTGCTCCTTTTACGAATACGACATTGCGTTTAAAGTATCCAATTCCTTCGCCATTAATGCCAAGTCTTTTAATCGTCAAAGGAAATTTTTGACCTACATCGATAAGAGTTTGTTGAGACAAATTTCATTCACGTCCTTTACTACTGGTGACTACAGTATATAGGACACTGGAGTTAATGGAAAGACAAGGGGGACTCATCATACTTTTTAACAAGCGAATCCAAGGAATCAAATGTGTACCCTTTCTTTTTTGCATCTCGAATAAAATCAGGGAGGGCTTCCGCATTATCAGGTGAGACGGTATGCATCAAGATAATGGCACCTGGGTGGATTTGATTCATTAGATGGTTATATGCATAGGCTTTCCCTTGAGGACGATCAGCATGCCAATCAACAAAGGCAACAGACCAAAACATATGTCTGTACCCAAGCTCATTGCCGTATGCGAGAAGCTTTTCACTAAATACTCCCGCTGGTGGACGAGCAAAGCGAGTTCTCTTAATACCTGTTTTTTCCTTTAGCAGTTGGTCAAACTTATGCCATTCTTCTTTCATTCGTGCTTCTGATAAATTTGCCATATTCGGATGATCATAAGAATGATTACCGATTTCATGTCCTTCATCTACCATTCGTTTGACTAAGTCTGTCGCACTCTTTACATAATGACCAGTTAAAAAGAAAGTAGCTGGTACTTTTTCTTTTTGTAAGGCATCCAATATTGCGACAGTATGTCCATTTTCGTAACCATTGTCAAAGGTCAAATACAATACTTTGTCCTTGTCATTTCCTTTATAGTAAGCACCATGTTTATTTAATAACTGATCAAAGGCACTTCCTGCTTCTGCTTGTTTTTCTTGTGAACCTTTTTTAAAGCCCCAATTAAGTGATTCTGCTTCAGCTTGAAAAGGATTTACGATAACGCCGATAATTAATATGCAGCAAGCGGTAATGATTCCTAAAATATGTTTTTTCCACATAAAAACGCAACCTTTCTTTTTAGATAGGTTGCGTTTTACAGTTGAATTTATGCGTAAATATTTTTAAGAGCATGTTTTAAATGGGGATATTTAAATATGAAGCCATTTGTTAATAATTTTTCAGGTAGCACACGTTGACCTTCTAAAACTAATTGGCTCTTATCACCAAGTGCAAGCTTTAAAGCAATGGATGGAACAGGAAGCCAATGTGGTCGGTGGAGAACCTCGCCTAATATTTGTCCAAATTCATTCATTTGTTTCGGATCAGGAGCCGTTACATTGAATGGTCCTGTAATTGTTTCATTTTCAATCGCATAAAGAAGGGCTTCAGCGACGTCTCTCACATGAACCCAAGAGACCCATTGTTTGCCTGAGCCAACTTTTCCTCCAACACCCACTTTATATGGAAGAGCCATGAGTGGAAGTGCTCCATTGTCCTTACCTAAAACGATGCCAAATCGACCAAATGCTACTCGAGTCCCATATTGTTCAGCTTCTAGTGCTTTTTTCTCCCAATCTTCTACTGTTTTTGCAAGAAAGTTAGAACCGCGAGCATCTGATTGTTCAGTATATAATGCTTGTTCAGAAGGAGGGTAAATACCAATAGCGCTAGCATTAACCAACACCGTAGGTTTCTTTTCTACATGTTTAATAATTCGGAGTAATTCATCTGTCGCTTTCATTCGGCTTTCGTAAATTTTGTCTTTTTGTTCTTCAGTCCAGCGGCCATCATTAATCGAAGTACCAGCAAGGTTTACCCAAGCATCAATATCCTGCAATTGAGTTTCAGGCTCAGCTTCCTCCGTTAACCATTTGACCATTTTTACAGAATCAGTTGAAGACCGATTAGATCGGGTAAGTATAGAAACTTCGTGTCCTTTATTAATTAATAGGGAAGATAACTCATTGCCAACGAATCCACTTCCACCTGTAATGGCTATTTTCATAAATAAACTCCTCCTCTTCTTAACATGTTATGCCTATATTACCCTTTCTTATCAAAGTGTGCGCAAATGAATGTACCCATAAATATGTGTATACTAGATAAGGACAGATTATGGGGTGAAATCATTGCCGATAATAACGAAAATTACACGTCAAAAAAACAATCCAGAACGGTACAATATATTTATAGATGAAGCATATGCATTTGCAGTGGATGAATCACTCATTGTGAAATACCAATTGTCTAAGGGAAAAGACGTAGAAGATTGGGAACGTGATGAAATAGTTTTTGATGATGAAGTTCGTAAAGCGTTTAATAAGTCTTTACATTATTTAAGCTTTCGCATGCGTAGTGAATATGAAGTGAAAAAGAAATTACTTGATGCAGACTACGGGGAAGCTGTTGTTTTAGAAGCCATCCAAAAATTGCATTCCCTTGGATTTTTAAATGATGAGTCATTTTCAAAGGCTTTATTAGAAACTCAAAAGAAAACGGGGAAAAAAGGACCTCGAGCGATTCAACAGGAATTAAAGAAAAAAGGAATCGACAAAAACCTTCAAAAGGAAGTGCTGGATACGTATACAGAAGAAGATCAAACTCAGATTGCACAGACTTTAGCGGAGAAAATAGCCAACCAACAATCATCGAAAACACCAAGACAGGTCAAGCAAAAAATTCAAGACACACTGTTGCGAAAAGGGTATTCCTATGACATTATTAGCAAAGCCATTTCAGAAATTGAATTTGAAACAGAACAGGAAGAATGGGAAGATATGATCGCCAAACAAGGTGATAAAATTTGGTCAAAAGTTTCTTCTAAATTCTCTGGATATGATCGTAAAAATAGGGTTAAACAAGCTTTGTATCAAAAGGGTTTTCCTTCTGACCAAATCGACATGTTTATTGAAAAAAAGGAGTTCGAAGAAGATGGAGATTGAAAAAAAGTACAGTGAGATGTCGGAAAATGAACTGCGACAAACTATTGCTAATTTGTTAGAAAAAGCAAGAAAAGCTAGTCAACTTGGACATGTTAATGAGTTTGCCGTTTTCGAACGAAAAGCGATTATGGCTCAGGCCTATTTAATCGATCCGAATGATATTAAACCTGGTGAAATGTATAGAGTTGAAGGAGATCCAGGGGTATTCTTTCAGGTGGACTATTTAAAAGGTCGTTTCGCATGGGGTTATCGTTTAGGTGGAGAAAAACATACTGAAGCTTTACCAATTTCAATGTTAAAACCTTTAAAGGAGGGCAAATAACATGCAAGATAAAATTAATCAGCTAGTCGAAGAGCTAGCTTCAAAAAATGAACATTTATCTGCTGGACGTGCACGTATTTGGATTGAGTTATTATGGTCTGACTTTGAATCTTCGTACGCTAAAGCGGGATATGATTATAAGGGTGCTGAGGTTACCGAAAAAGTAATTCGACAATGGATTAATAGCTATGGCAATCGAATTCATGAATTTGCAGGAAATAATCCTAAATATGCACATTTACTAAAAATGGATGATGATTTCAGACAATAAAAAGAGTACACGACCTATCTTGAGTCGTGTACTTTTTTGCTTTATCTCCTTATCGGTTCCAATAAAGCGGGAGGGGAGTTAGACGGCACTTTCTGATTTTCTACATTTGCATAAAGTCTAATTTTTTATGAAGACTATCTTCACTGAAAATCCAACCTGTATAGGAGTTAATTATTTCTAGGTCTTCATTTAAGTGTGCCACTGCAACGAATGGATAGTAGTCGTTACTTCGGTAGCGTAAATCAATTAATCGAACCTCAGAAATATGATCGTGCTGTGTAATTTCCCATCGGTATAAAGGTGAAAATGATGTGAAAGCTTGTAAGTTTTTATCCTTCAATGCCGCTTTTACGAGTGGTGAATCAGGAATTTCTATTCGGTCAAAGCGGTCGTAGATATTAATCGAACGCCCGTAGGCACGTCCTACATAATGATGTGTTTTTGAAATTGCCGCGATTCTCCATTGGAAAAAGCGTATTGTTGGGGCAATAATAATTTCTTCTGCACTTGGAATTGTATTTTTAACTGCGTGTCGAACGGCAGCTTGGACAGCAAATCGCAATAAATAATAAACAACGATAATCGAGTACATTAACATCATAGTGTAGACAGGATTAGCTCCAAAAGCCCAAAATAATAATGCAACAACATGCATGGCGAATATGGTAGGGTCAAATGTGTTAATAACCCCTAAAGCAACCCATTTATTAGAAAATGGCCGTAATGCTTGGGTACCATATGAATTGAAGATATCGACGAAAACATGCAAGAACACGGCAAGGAATGTCCATAACCACAAATGTAAAAAGTCTGCTCCAGGAACAAATAAATGGATGGCACCTGCTATCGCTAATGGCCAAAGTAAAACTGCTGGAATCGAATGCGTGATGCCTCGATGATGTCTTAT
>JBEVEQ010000278.1:0-8030 GCA_040512715.1 Paenisporosarcina sp.
ATACCATTCGACATCGTGTAATTGCAGTTGAAGGTGGACTCATCGTCCGTGATGAACACGGAGGTGATTACGGTTATGAAAGCTAGAACACTTGGACGACATTTCCGTGAAAGTTTGAAAAGTTTAGGACGAAACAGTTGGATGACATTTGCTTCAGCAAGTGCCGTTACCGTTACGTTATTGTTAGTCGGCGTATTCGTCATGATTATGATGAATTTAAATAAAGTCGCTGATGATTTAGAAAAAGATGTTGAAATGAAAGTGTTGGTTGAATTAACAGCTGATGACACAATGATTGCCCAAATTGAAGAAGATATTAAATCGATAAAGGGTGTCAACACGGTTGTTTATTCAACCAAAGAAGCCGAATTAGATGATTTAATAAAAGACTTCGGTGAAAACATGGGATTATCTGAACAAAATAATCCACTTCGAGCTGCATTTTATGTGAAAGCAAAAGATCCACTTGAAACAAAAGCAATTGCTGAACGTGTAGAAAGAGTTAAAAATGTCTACTCAGTTGAATACGGTGAAACTCAAATTAAAAAGCTATTTAGCTTTTTGGATTTAGCTCGAAACATTGGTCTAGGATTAATCCTTGCCCTATTATTTACCGCAATGTTCTTAATTTCAAACACGATTCGCATCACGATTGTTGCACGTGGACGTGAAATTGAGATTATGAAATTAGTAGGGGCAACTAACTGGTTTGTCCGCATCCCATTTGTTTTAGAAGGTATGTGGATCGGGATATTGGGAGCGATTGTCCCAATGACATTGGTTACTGTACTTTACGTCAATCTTTACAAAGCTGCTCAGCCGTATTTAGAAGGTGAATTATTCCAATTAATGCCAATGACACCATTCTTGTATCAAGTTAATGGATTGATTCTAGTAATGGGTATTTTCATTGGTGTGTGGGGAAGCTTTATGTCGGTTCGAAAGTTCTTACGTGTATAAGCACGATCGAAAGGGGTCTACCATGGGGAAGAAACAATCTAGATGGATGTTAGCTGGTATTACTGCGGTTCTAGGCTTATCTGTTGTTATGACAGAGCCTGTCGCAAATGCAAATTCTTTAACTGATTTAAAAGAAAAACAACAAGAAATCAAACAAAAAGCAAATCAGTTAAACTCGAATATTATAGAGAAAAAAGGCGACATTTCAGCCAATCAAACAAAACAAGAACAACTTTTAGAACAAATTCAAGCATTAGATTCACAAATTATTAAAACGGATGCAGAAATTGATACCGTTCTAGGTGAAATTAGTCGTACTACGACAGAAATTGAAAAACTTCAAGCGTCGATCAAAGTGTTGGAGAAAAAGATTGCTGACCGAGATGAATTGATTAAAGAACGTTTACGTGCAGTTCAGGCTAGTGGCGGAAGTGTTAACTACTTAGATGTGCTTCTAGGGGCTAATAGTTTTGCAGATTTTATTGATCGCTTCAGCGCAGTGAATACACTAATGGATGCAGATAAAAAAATTCTACAAGAGCAAGCGGATGATAAGAAATCACTTGAGACACAACAAGCTGAAGTAGAGGACAAGCTTGCTAAACAAGAAGATAGCCGTGATAAATTGGTTCAATTAAAAGCGAGTTTAGATGGACAAAAAGCATCTAAAGGTAAGCTAGTGGATCAATTAGAAGCAGAACAAAATAGATTAAGAGAAGAGCAGAAAGAGTTAGAACATGCTCACCAGGAAGCAATGGAAGTAAGTAAAGAAATTGAGAACAAAATTGTGAGAGAACAAGCTCGTCTAATCGAACTTGCTCGCCAAGCAGAAATTGCTCGTAAGAAAAAAGAAGCAGCAGAACGTGCTCGTCAAGAAGCAGCAGGTAAAAATTCATCTGGATCTTCACCATCTGTATCTTCTGGAACTTGGACACGCCCAGCATCTGGTCGTTTCTCATCTACATTTGGAGGACGTAACATTGGAGCTGGAGCTGAGTTCCACTATGGTAGTGATATTGCTAATAGTATTGGAACACCAGTTGTATCAGCAGCAGATGGTATTGTATCGTATGCAGCACCAATGGGTACATACGGAAATGTAATTATGGTTACTCACTCGATTGATGGCCAAATTTTCACAACCGTTTATGCCCATCTAAATGGATATAATGTAAGTTCAGGTCAATCCGTTTCAAAAGGACAAGTTATCGGTCAAATGGGTAGTACAGGACGCTCTACCGGACCACATTTACATTTTGAAATTCATGAAGGTCCTTGGAATGGTTCTCGTTCGAATGCAGTCAATCCAATTCGTTACGTTTCATTCTAACTAGCATTTTAGGCACTCACTATCTATAAAATGATAGTGAGTGCCATTTTTGAATAGAGCGATAGTTTATTGGAAAAGCTTTGAGTGGATCGTGTAAGGTTTTAGGGTGAAAAACCAAATACAAAAGAGTCAGCATCCAAGCAAATTTCTACATAATTTTTACGATTTCTTATACGATACAGGGTATACATATAAATTTATTATTAAAGGAGTTGAGTGGCGTTGCCGGTCACTGAGTGGTTTATTATTAAATCGTTAACTGTTCCTTCGTCGTGGATTGCGGTTTTATTGGCCATTATCCTTACGGGTATAGTGTTGTGGCGAGTTTTTGGGATAGTGACGGAAGATTGGTATTCGGATGCAGCGATCTTGTTTTTATTGGTATGGAAGTTAAGTGTGATTGTTACCGATTTTGATATGATTGTGGATTCACCATTATCGATTCTTTATTTTAATGGTGGCGAGACAGGATTGTATTTAGGATTAATTGCTGCGTTAAGCCGCATATTTTGGCAGCTTCGCCGTAAGGGATGGCCTGAACAGGAGCTTGTGGCCGCGATGATTGCTATGGTCATGGTACAATCACTGTATCAGTTGGTCATGGTCTTATTAAACGAAGCAGCAATTTGGCAAAAGAGTTTAACGGTACTCGTGTTTGTTGGGTTAACGATTTTGACTTGGCAAAAAGCAAAATTATCGAGTGTTTGGAGAATCCAATTAACCATTTTGTTTTTAGCAGGACATTTGTTTGTCGCTCTTCTTCAACCAAGAGGTTTAGTGCAAACGCCTTTATTTGTGACGGGCTTATTCGTCCTATGCAACGTGGCTATCTATGTGGTCACGCATAAACAACAGGAACAAATGGAGGAGAAATTATGACGAAGAAAATGTTCGGTTTGATTTTGGTGGCTGTCTTGATTGCCATCGTCATAACCGGCTTTGTAAAAGAAAATATCGATGAAGAAGATCCCTTTGCCGATGAACAACTTGGTGTCGATCAGGTTGGTATTGCCGCAAATGAAGGACTTAATAAAGGAGAACAACCTCCTGATTTCGAATTAACGACTTTAGCGGGTGACCAGGTTCGCTTGTCTGAATTAAAAGGAAAAAAAGTCATTTTAAACTTTTGGGCAACATGGTGTCCGCCATGTAAAGCCGAAATGCCACATATGCAGAACTTCTATGAAGATTATGCGAAAAATGAAAATGTGGAAATTTTAGCGATTAATTTAACTGGTAGTGTAAGTGTTGAAACGGTTGAAGAGTTTGTTGAAGATTATGGGTTAACATTCCCGATTCCGATGGATAAAGAAGGTACAATTGGACAAAAATATCAGGCCATTACGATTCCAACATCTTATTTTATTGATACAGAAGGAAAGATTCAGCATAAAGTTGTTGGGCCGATGGACGAAAACATGATTCAAGATTTTGTTTCAAATATCAATTAAGCTTTTGTTTTCCTATAAATCTGGTTCTTCTCAGTCGTAACTCCCTATGCTTGTTCATACAATGGTATGAAGATGTGGGGAGGCGATAGATGTGAGAAGAAGCCGGGTTTTTTTGTTTGTCCTTTTAATTGTCATGATTATCAGTTTCATCGTATTTTGGTCTCCGTTTCAGAAAAATCAAGAGGAGAAATCCATTAGTGATATTCCTGCCATCAATGAAGCTTACGCGAGGATTTTAAAAAGTTCAGTTCATCCGGTGAAAAGCGAATTGTTGGTTGAGGGAGCACTACGTGGAATGGCAGAAACATTAAAAGATCCGTATAGCCGGTACATGACAGAAGAGGAAGCAAAATCACACAAAGAATCGTTAGCAGATGAACGCGTTGGGATTGGGCTTGAAGTAATGGAAAGCAATGGTCGATTTATTGTAGTGACGCCAGTGAAAGAATCACCTGCAGCAAAAGCGGGTGTCAAACCGTATGACGAAATCGTCCGTGTGAATGGGGAACGGATGGAAGGCAAAAATTTGACTGAACTTTTAAAAGCCATTAAAGGCGAAAAGGGAACGAAGGTATCGTTAACGGTCTATCGGGAGAATGAAAACCGTCACGTCGAAATGAGCATGAAACGCGATGCTCTTCAAATTCACACCGTTTCAAGTGAATTAATCGAGAAAGACGATTTGAAAATTGGTGTTGTCACCATTACTGTATTCGGAGAGAAAACAGCCGAAGAATGGGAGAAACAAACACGTTCACTCGTCCAGCGTGATATCGATGGATTAATAGTTGATGTACGAGGGAATCCAGGAGGCTATTTACATAGTGTTGAAGCCATTGCATCCACCATGTTAGACAAAGGCAGCACATACGCGTATATGCAAGATGCGGAAGGAATTCTTGAGCCTCTGCCTGTCCTTGCTAAAGAAGAGGATGCCTATATCAAATCGATGCGTAAGATGCCACTCGTTTTATTGCAAGATGAAGGCAGTGCTTCCGCTAGTGAAGTGTTAAGTGGCGCTTTGAAATCAAACAAGCGCGCTTTAATCGCTGGAACGAAAAGCTTTGGCAAAGGAACCGTGCAAGAAACTTGGGAACTATCAAATGGGGGCGAAATGAAGCTCTCGTCTCATAAGTGGCTGACGCCTAGCCAAGAATGGATACATGGCACTGGAGTTAAAGTGGACTTTCTGGTTGAATCAAATGCTTTGTACCAACTCAATCCTCAAATATCTACTGGCACATATCGAGTTGGTGACTACCATGTAGATGTAGCGTATGCACAAAAAGTACTAAAAGCACTTGGCTATTCCATTTCTCGAGTAGATGGTTATTTTGATGAGGATACTGCAAAAGCGATTAAACAATTCAACGAAAAAGAAGAAGCAAAAAATACATCCAATGAAATGAATCCTGTGTTCTTTAAAAACTTAAGACAAAAAGTCATTACCTATAAATCTAGCAATAAAAATGACGATCAGCTCCAAATGTCGATAGGATACTTGTTCCATGCAGTACAAAGGTAGAAAAAATCTATTCGTATTTATCCAACGGTTTGTTGAATAAAATGCTGCGAAAGCTATAACGTGAGCGATTACTCGCTGCAAAATGAAGCATTACGCAATTTCTCATCGTCTTCATGATCCGCATCCTGCTGACCTACGTGTCATTGAAGCTCGACACCGAAGCTGGAAAATCTGATCCGGAAACTGTTTCTGCAAAGGAAGAAAGGCTACTTACGTGCCATCGTGGCACAACGCCTTCATGACCCACATCTTGTGTGCTACGAACTGGCACTTGTAGCTCGACACCGCCTCCATTTTTAGCTTAAAATCCTTATAATATTTTCTTTCTGTTATGTTACAATGGAAGGAAATGTACGAACCGTTGAATGGATGGTGTGACGCTTATGATACAAGAGGTCGGGTTAGAGTTATTAAAAGGGATCGCCAAATTATTTTTGAATCCACTTGTCTATATCACGGTTTTATTTGCCGTGTTGCTAGGCTATGTTCGTGTGAAGCGGGAACGTCGATCGTTTCGCACACGCATTCTAGAGGGGTGGACGGAAGTAAAACGCTTGGTTGCAGATACTTGGTTATTCGCAGTGGTTTTGTCTGTCATCAGTATGGGTGTCGGTTTGACTGTATCTATGGACTGGATTGTTGCTTTTAGCCTGGCAAGCATTCTATTAGTTATTTTATATGTTTACCAAATTGGATCGCCAATCTTTGCTGCGGCGCTTGCAATCTTAGCTATGGGGCTTGGGTATTCCTTTTCAATTTTCGGATTTGAATGGAGCCCAGCTGAAAACTGGATGTCGGTTGCTGTACCTGTAGCGATGTTAATCGGCGCAGTGGTCTTTGTTGAAGGTTGGATGATTCGAAAAGAAGGAGCACTGTCAGCTTCGCCAATTCTTGAGAAGTCATCTCGTGGAATGAACGCAGCGGTGTATTTGTCGAAGCGATTGTGGATGTTGCCCATTTTAGTTTTAGTTCCTGGCAATGTAATTTCCACGTACGCACCGTATTGGCCACAAATCACGATAGGTCAAGATGCGTTTGGATTGGTTTTATTGCCAGTAGTTATTGGTTTTGCTCAAAAAGCTCGACGGACATTACCCGTTTACTTTTACCCAGTAGTCGGTAAAGCGGTTATGGGAGTGGGGGTATCTGTTGTTGCTATCGCCATTATTGGAGTTTGGATACCACTGTTTGGTGTCATCAGCTTAGCAGTTGGTGTATTTAGCCGTCTAGGTGTTTGGCTGTATTTTTCAATAAAAGAAAGACAAGGCAGTTATGCGGTTTCACCTCATAATTTAGGAGTGATGATTGCGGGTGTACTACCTGATTCTCCTGCTGAGAAAATGGGGCTTGTCGTTGGTGAATGCATTCGTAAAGTAAATGGACTGGCTGTGACAAATGAACGTGACTTGTATGAAGCGATACAAATTAACGCTGCACATTGTCGACTTGAAGTGCTCGATCATCAAGGCGAAGTGCGTTTAAGACAACATGTGATTTATCGTCATGATCATCACCGTTTAGGCCTGCTCGTGGTTAGATAGGAGAAGCTAATGGAATCAATGTTTACGAAATTCTTACTCGCATTATTTTTACCAGGATTACTAGTCGTTTTATTTACAAGGATCACATTTCACCATATCGTTGCGCTAATTTTGACGGTTGCGTTGATCACAGCGTCTGTTTACGCTGGTTACACGCACACATGGGGTTTATATATAGTAGACGCCTTTTCACTAACAGTTGGCTTCTGGTATGCCACAAAAATGATGAACCGTGCACGAAACAAAGCATAGAATAGAAGAACGTCTTTTCTCAATCGAGGAGGGGCGTTTTTTTTGAAATAAATATCGTGGAATGGTAGTTAAAAAAATTCATAAATGTATTCCATATACGACGCATGCTGCATGAGTCAGTGGCAATAATGAATTAGAGGAAAGGAAATAGCGGTTAAAGTTAAAGCTATTAATCCATTTTCAAAGTCAAATGCAACTAAATTCAAAAGGATTCAAATTATTAGTTCTAAATAATATGATTAATTATGCCAAACGCATGCGTGTGGCTTTTATTTTTTATAGTGTAGAAATTGAGAAAGCAGACTGCGGCCGAAATTTCATCTTCGGCCGCATATTCTATAAAGGTAGTGTCACCTCTTTATTAACCAAAGCAAATACATTATCTATCATTAGGTTTTCTGAAAGCGACGAACGTAAACCTTACGCAGGATGATATCAGAAAAGAAAGAAGACGAAGTGATCAAGTCACTTCGCCTTCTTGTAATCACGGTGCTGTAATTCTAAGTTCGAAGCAAACAGTATACCTTTCATAGATTCTATTTTTCATCCAATCAAACTATAAATCGCCAATACTGCAATTGAACCCATTACTACGACAATCACATTTGCTCCAGCAAAAGCAATGGCAAAAGCGGCAATCGCTCCAATTAACCCGAACAAAATATTCCCTTCCTGTACAAACAAGATTGCTGGGAAGATCAGTGCGCCTAATACCGCGAATGGAATATTACGCAAAACCCCACTAACCATCGGCGGCAATTCACGTCCTTCTAAGAAGGTTAAAGGAAATGCACGTGGAATATATGTTACAATCGCCATGCCAAGTAGCATCCACCAGTACCAATTTTCCATTAAGCGACACGACCTTTCCGAGTGAAAATGATTTCTACGAGTATTGCGGAACCTAGAGTAGCCACTAAAATCGCCCAACCAGTCGACAACAACCCGCTCCAATAAAGAGCACAATGAAT
>JBEVEQ010000060.1:0-6073 GCA_040512715.1 Paenisporosarcina sp.
ATACCAATACACCCCATTGAATTATCTTCTTTTGGATACTTATTCGAGAAATTGTTGGCGTTATCCTTTAAGGTTTTCACGATATCTGGATTAGGTGGGGAGATATCAAGAATTCAGTGCTGGATATCTCCATTTCACATTGTCTTATACAGCATTCATCCTCCCTAATCTCCATTTCAACACACCTTATCTAAAATTCACCTTTCCTACACAATTTGAAAGTACCTCTGTTCATTTCAACAATTTTATGCTATATTTATTGATTGAATTACCATAAAAGTAAGGTGGTTAAATTAAAATGGAAAACAATGCTTATCAAGTCTTGTTATATTATAAATA
Source organism: Paenisporosarcina sp. (assembly GCA_040512715.1). Lineage (GTDB taxonomy): Bacteria > Bacillota > Bacilli > Bacillales_A > Planococcaceae > Paenisporosarcina. The sequence continues at coordinate 340 of JBEVEQ010000060.1, forward strand.
TGTTCTTATAGATGAACCTGAATTATTTGCGCAAACTCATTTGGCCGCTTGTAAAGAAATCGGCCTACTTGGTCGTATTCTGGTATCTCATGAAGGTATCAACGGTACAGTTTCTGGTACATTGGAACAAACCCAAGCCTATATGGAGATGATGAAGAGCGACGAACGTTTCGCAGACATGATGTGGAAAATCGACGCAGCAGATGGTCATGCATTCAAAAAAATGCATGTCCGTGCAAAAAAAGAAGTTGTTCATCTCGGTCTTGGAGAAGATGATATTAATCCGAACGAAATAACTGGTCAATATCTTTCTCCGACAGAATTCTATGAAAAGATGCAACAAGAAGACACGATCGTGATTGATGCACGTAACGATTACGAATTTGACTTAGGTCATTTCCGCGGTGCTGTTCGTCCTGATATCAAGAATTTCCGTGACTTGCCAGCATGGATGCGCGAAAACAAAGAACAATTTGAAGGTAAAAAGATATTAACTTACTGCACAGGCGGAATTCGCTGTGAAAAATTCTCTGGATGGTTAGTTAAAGAAGGATACGAAGACGTAGGTCAACTTCACGGTGGAATTCACACATACGGAAACGACCCTGAAGTAAAAGGTCAACTTTGGGATGGGCAAATGTACGTATTCGATCAACGTATTGCGGTTCCAATCAATAAAGTTGAGCACGTGATAGTTGGTAAAGACCATTTCGACGGCACACCATGTGAGCGCTACGTAAACTGCGCGAACCCCGAATGTAACGACAAAATCTTGTGTTCAGAAGAAAACGAACACTTATATATGCGCAGTTGCTCAGACGATTGTCGCACACATCCACGTAACCGTTACATCGTAGAACATGGATTATCAGAAGAAGAAATTCTAGAAAAGTTCGATATAATCAACGAAATGAGAACGACTGTTTTAGCATAAATAAGAAAGATTCCACGAGGCAATGATTACTCGTGGAATCTTTTTTGTTATTGAGATTGTTATGTTGCTACTCCAAGAAAAATGCAGTGACTTCTGCATCACAGAATCATCTTCCTTGAAAAGATTTTTGAGTTCCTAGTTAATCTGGCGTTTAAAGGGACTAATGTGGCTATTGGCGCTATTCAATCTTTTTCTGGCGATTCCCCTCAATTCTACTCTACCGCCCCTCTTTCGCTACCCCACATCAAACAAAAAACGATCCGCATAAATTACGAATCGTCTCTCATTCATTTCACAATTAGCACAGGACATTCTGCTCGCTTCACCACTTTATGACTGACACTACCGAGAACCATTTCTTGTGGGGTGTTCAATCCACGACTTCCGATAACTACTAGCTCGTAGTTTTGTTTATTCGCGAACTCCACCATAGATGGTCCTGGGACGCCATGCAGTATTTCGACACGATAGTTGACGTTGGCGTCTCGAAGCAGTTCTTCTATAGGTAATAGCTTTCTTCTACGCTTCATGTCCAGTTCGACTGAACTTTCACTATGAAGAACGTCGCTTTTTATGCTTCCATTACAAAGTATGCAGAAATATCAGAAGTTTGATAAGAAGCAATTATCATACACACACATGATAAGTATCACCCAATCAATATTTAACAATTGCTATAAAAACGTTTAATTCATTTTATATTGGGGAATAAAACCAGTACATCCAAACAAATAGGAGGCGTTAGACAATGAACAGAAATACATTAACGATGGCAGCTCTAGGACTTGGCGCAGCGTTCCTCATGCGAAACAAGGAATCTCGAAACAAATTAAAAGGTCAAGTTGAACAATTCTCTAAAAACGGGAATGGTAAAGGAATATTAGATTCAGTACTTGGATCATTTGACAAAAAAACCACGACTCCATAAAAGTCGTGGTTTTTTTGTTAATGATGATTATATTCTTTCAAGTTTGAGGGAAATGAATGTCAGAATCACAGCACTTAACACCATGACTCCCCCAATCCAAGGCGTGTGAATCAATCCAATTGACTGAATAACAATTCCACCAATAATTGAACCGAGTGCAATACCAACGTTGAATGCAGCAATATTTAGTGCAGACGCAACGTCTACAGCCGCTGGAACAAATTTTTCTGCAAGTTGAACAATGTTAAGTTGAAGACCAGGCACATTCATAAATGCGAATAAGCCCATTAATATAATAGAAAATAAGCCTATCACTTTAAAAGGAATTGTAAAGGTCATTACAATTAGAATTACCGCATTGATCATAAACATCCAAAGTAATGCACGAGCAGGATAATGATTTGCCAAACGTCCTCCTATTTCATTTCCTATTGCTACGGCTACCCCATACACAAGTAAAACTATGCTTATTAACTTAACATCAATTTTTACGATATCTTCTAAAATCGGAGTTAAGTAAGTAAATGCAACAAACGTACCACCATATCCTAGAGCAGTAATCGAAAATCCTAGCAAAAGTCGTGTATTCGTTACCAGTTTAAACATATCTTTAAACTTCGCTGGAGGTGATTGTTGTAGATTCTTAGGAATCAACAATGCAATTGCCACGATCGCTATGATTCCTAGTACTGCTACTCCCCAAAACGTAGCACGCCAACCAAAAGCTTGTCCTATTAACGTTCCAAGAGGAACTCCAGTAACCGTAGCTACGGTTAAACCCGTGAACATAAGAGCAATAGCGCTTGCCTTTTTTTGTGGAGGAACCAATTGCACAGCAATAGTTGCACCGATTGCGAAAAAGACACCATGGGAAAAAGCTGTAATGAAACGAGCCACCATTAATAACTCAAAGGAATTTGACAAGGCGGCTACCATGTTTCCAACAATAAAAACGAACATCAACATCATTAATAAGGTTTTTCTGCTAATCCGATTTGTAAGAGCCGTCAAAATAGGTGCTCCGACAGCTACTCCAATTGCATAACCTGAAATCAGAAAACCAGCTACCGTTATCCCGATATCAAAATCCTTTGCAATGGTTGCTAATAAACCCACTGGAACAAATTCAGTCGTTCCTATTCCAAAAGCACTGATTGCCAGTGCCCATAAAGCCAGCTTTTTATTTCTATGTGTTTCTTGAACTGTATGAGAGTGACTCATTATTATTCCTCCTCTGAAATTACATCTTTTTGAAATGAATGCTTCCTGCTTAACCAATCCTTATTATGATCCCTTTAACCCATATTGAATAGTACGCACTTTAAAGTGACGTAGGCACTTTTTAGTACCTATAGAATCTTTCAGCGAGTAGTGTAAAGGGAAATATGCTAAGATTTATTAAAAAGGAAAAGCCGATAATTTAAAGTTTCAAGGAGGTTTAAAATGGCTTACAATATTCCAGTCGAAGCTACCCTAGATGTCATTGGTGGAAAGTGGAAAGTTGTTATTATGTGTCACTTGATTAAAGGGGAAAAACGCACGAGTGAATTAAAGAAACTCATGCCAAGTATCACTCAAAAAATGTTGACACAACAACTTAGAGAATTAGAAGACGACGGTGTCGTGAACCGAACGATATTTGAACAAGTTCCGCCAAAAGTTATTTATTCTCTTACTGAATATGGGTGGTCGCTTCGCCCAATTCTAGATGCCATGTGCGCATGGGGAGAAAATCATATTGAAATAGTTGAAGACCTGAATAATCCCCAATAATAAAAGCCATCATCCCATCCCTTATAGAGGTATGATGATGGCTTTTAAAAATTACTGTCATTTCACAAGACAGGTTCTATTCTCTTATCGCTTTGGAAACATCATAAAGAGATAAATCGATTTCAACTTCTTTACCTAACGCTAATTTTGCAAGTTGAGCACCTAAGTATGGACCTACAGTTAGACCGGAAGCACCTAGACCATTGGCGAATAATAGACCGGGAAATCCAGGGATCTCTCCAATGACCGGTAAAAAGTCTGGTGTAAAAGGACGGAAGCCCACCCGTGTCTCAACGAATGTACTATCTAGTAGACCTGGCGCAATTGATAAAGCCTTATTCAGAACCTCTTGCAACCCACCTGCCGTGATACGTTGATCAAAATGATGGTTATCTTCATGAGTGGCGCCAACCACTACTTTTCCGTCATCGAATGCTAAAATATATTGATCATTTGGAGGCATAACTACCGGCCAATTGCCTGTATTCTTATCATCTAATTGAAGGTGAACAATCTGCGCTTTTTGCGCAGAGACGTGGATGTTTATTCCCATTGGCGATAACAATTCTTCCGCCCACACTCCCGCCGTAATGATGATTGAATCGGCTTCATAAAAGTCTTCATCTACAATAACACCTTTTAAACCTGTTTGATCATGCGATATGCTCGCTGAGCCATCAATAAATTTCGCTCCGTGCTTCCTGGCTACATTCTCTAACGCTTGTCGTAAAGCTCGACCATTTACTCGAGCTCCACCTGAAATCATGACAGATTTAAATTCTTCTGATAATAAAGAAAAAGAAGCTATAGTTTCTTTACTTGTTAACATTAGAATGTCCCCTATTTCAGGTGCATCTTCACGTCGAGTTTCTGCTCTTTCCTTCATTTTTAAAAGTTTGTTATCGTCGGTATGAAGACTTATTGCTCCAACCCGCTTATATCCAGTATCTTTTTCCCCATCACTTTCTAATTGCTCTATTAATTCCTCATAGTAAGCTGCACCATTTTTCGCTAATGTATACCAGGCTTTATTGCGCCTCTGCGAAATCCACGGACAGATTATACCGGCTGCTGCATCTGTTGCCTGACCCGGATCTTTCCGATCAACAACAATAACGTTCGCACCCGCTTTCGCTAGGTGGTAGGCTGTAGATGAGCCTAGAATTCCAGCTCCAATAATGATAGTTGTTTTCATACAAGCACCTTTTTCAAATAGATTTCATACACTCATTTTACACATGGTTGCTATACTCTCAAAATAGCTTCGTTGGAGGAACATAACATGAACCCTACTTGGATGATTTACGGAGCCAATGGCTATACTGGAAATCTAATGGCTGAAATGGCTGTGGAGCGCGGTTTAACCCCTATTTTAGCAGGAAGAAATAGAGAAGAAATCCAAGCTCTAGCAGGAAAACTAAAGTTAGAATATCGCGTGTTTCCTTTAGACAAATTTGAACAATTAATCGCTGGGCTTTCCGGAGTCCAATTAGTTCTACATTGTGCTGGACCGTTTTCAAAGACAAGCTCACTCATGATTGAAGGTTGCCTTCATCAAGGAACGCATTACTTGGATATTACAGGAGAAATCAATGTATTCGAGTATGTTCATTCGAGTGAAATAGCCGAGCGTGCAAAAAAAGCAAACATCATTCTCTGTTCAGGTGTCGGTTTTGATGTCATACCAACAGATTGTGTAGCACTTAAAGTGAAGAAATTACTTCCGACAGCTACTCACCTATCGTTAGGTTTCGATTCCGATTCTGGTATTTCTCCAGGCACATTAAAAACGATGATACAAGGGCTTGCTTCAGGAAGCGCAGAACGTCGAGATGGAATCATCACTGAGTTCCCTCTTGGAACTAAACAGCGTGTCATTGATTTTGGGAGAGGCTCTAAGACGGCAATCGCAATTCCTTGGGGTGATGTCTCAACAGCCTACTATTCAACCGGGATTCCAAATATCAATACATGGATTCCAATGCCCACATACAAAATCAAGACTTCTCGAGTTTTGAATAGAATCAAGCCTGTTATTGCATCTTCATTTATTCTACGTTTTTTGAATAAATGGATCGATTCCAAAGTTAGCGGACCAA
>JBEVEQ010000068.1:0-9370 GCA_040512715.1 Paenisporosarcina sp.
TGCTTGGAGTTACGTATATTAATAATTCTTCATCCAACAAAGAAATTGCTACACAAAATTACGACCTAGAAGAAGCTAAAATTAAAACTGATGAATCGGTGGATGAAAACACAGCAAATTCTAAAATAGCTGGAGATGAAGAGGTAAGTATTGGAACCTATTCAGATGAAGCGTCACCTGAGATTACTATTGAAGCAATTGAACCGAATACTGAACCCGTTAGAGCGGTTTATGAAGAAGAAGTTGAAAATCATACAGTCTTTCAAATTGGTCTTGCTGGAAATCAGGCAAATAGTGTTCCTGTGACAATATTGATACCAAATAATATCATTCAAAATGATTTTGCTGGAGCTACTCCGTCACAGCTTGATATGTATCAACAATATGCTCCTCAAATTAATGAAGAGACTCTTGGTTTCTCTGAGTATCATCCTTATAAAGGCAAATTCAAAACTGAAGGTGAATCGTTAATTCATGTTCTTCCCAAAAATCATGATTATGATTTAGCTGGAGGAGCTTTTGGAATTTACCAAACATCATTAATGGATACCTTCGATGAATATAAAGATATACGCTTCCAAAATGAAGATGGTTCAACAGTAGAATTTGATCAAGTCGGAGAACCAAGTAAACCTCTGCCATTAACAAAAAATAAATTAATGCAAAATTATTATTTATTTACATCAGCTGAGGGAAAAGAATATTTGACACCCAATTTTGGCCAAACATATAAAACGATTACTGATGCGTTAGAAGCGATGAAGGGTAATCCGAATGGTATATATACTACCTTGATACCAAGAGGCATTAACTTTGAAATTAAAGAAGAAGACAATTTGGTCCGAATTCATTTTACTGAACCATTAGATCTTGAAACATTAGATCCTAAAGTAGCCATGTATCTTATCGAAGGAATTTTACTGACGGGTGCAAGTTTTCAACAGACCATACAGATGGATAATGTCATTCAATCTAACTGGAATGGCTTTGACTTTACCAAACCATTGCCTATGCCAATAGGACCGAACAAAATGATTTACGAATCCATACAATAGAAATAGACCATTTGTAAGCTCAAGTAGTTTACAAATGGTCTATTTTTTCTTATAGTAGTCTATGTAAGTAAATATTGATTCATCTTCGGGGCAGGGTGAAATTCCCGATCGGCGGTAATAGAAGATTTTTTCTTAAGCCCGCGAGCCGTAAGGCAGGATTTGGTGCGATTCCAAAGCCGACAGTATAGTCTGGATGGGAGAAGGTGAAGGTACGGTCGATTTTCGTTCTGTCATTTAACGAGACGCCTATTTAAGTGTGCCTTTCTACTCCCTTAAGCGATAACGGCTTAGGGGTATTTTGATGGAACAAAACGAACGAACTTTTCTTCTTGTGGAGTGAATCGCAAAAGGAGAGAGTTACATGAAGAACAACAAACTACGATCGATGATCGTAATAGGAATGTTGAGTAGTATTTCATTTGTATTGATGCTACTGAATTTTCCACTACCAGCTTTACCTCCATTTTTGAAAGTGGATTTTAGTGATGTACCAGCTTTAATTGCGGCCATTACAATGGGGCCAGTTGCTGGTATATTAGTGGCCTTATTTAAAAATGTGCTGTATTGGATTTTTAGTGGAAGTCCGACTGGAGTTCCAGTGGGAGAAATGGCGAATTTTGCCACGAGCATTTTATTTATGCTTCCTGTCTATGCTATTTACCGTAAAATTTCAAGTAGCAAAGGTTTAGCAATCGGTTTAGTAGCAGGAGTTTTAGCGATGACTATTGGTATGAGTGTTCTGAACTATTTTGTATTCCTACCAATGTACACGTATTTCTTAAATGCGCCAGCACTAACAGGGGCTGCTATGAAAGATACAATAGTATTAGGGATTTTACCATTTAATTTAATTAAAGGCATTTTGTTATCAGCCGTTGTGTTCATGCTGTTTAAAACAATGAAAACATGGTTAGATAAACAACGTGTTCAATTTTCATAAATAAGAAATGAAAATACGCGCCCTTTCCTGCAGACTGACTACCGAGCCTCCTCGCTTTTTAAAGCAGCGGGGTCTCGGAAGCCAGTATTCTGTGGGAGTGGCGCGTATTCTCATTAATAAATTATGGAGATATTTCCTTTAGGAATTAAATAGTTACATTTTATAAATGTAAAATTGACTCTTTTAAACAATGTTTTTAATAGGTAGGGAATCTACGACACTCTTACAGAATAACGGGCAGACAAGACTCTATGCTCGGACATAGGAACGAAGGCTAGGTACGCCACCTCGCGAGCGCAACGCCTTCGTGACCAGCATCCTGTTGGCCTGAGGAGGCTTGGCCAGTTCGTCCGCGGAAAGGGAGTAGATTCCCTCTTTTACTGATAAAAAAATCTACAATAAAGACCTAAAATAAAAAAGCTGCGGAGTAATTCCGCAGCTTTTATTCGTATTTTAGTGCATCGCCATCAAATGATTCGTCAGCAACTTTAATTGAATCTGTTGGACATCCTTCAAAAGCGTCTTGCATATCTTCTTCTAATTCATCTGGAACTTGAGCAGTTCCCATGTTATCATCTAAAATAACAAAGGCAATCCCTTCGTCATCATAATCATAAATATCAGGTGCTGCAGCGCCACATGCTCCGCAAGCTATACATGTATCTTTATCTACTATTGTATACTTCGCCATTTGAACCTCTCCTTTATATCCAATCGCTTGAAAAAGCTTTCGTTTTCATTCTAATCATGTTTTCCTTACTTTTCAACCTAAATACTATTCAAATGGAGGATTCTTGCGTGCTATTTGAACAAATTCTATTAAAAATGATTGACCGATTAAATGGAGAACGTACTATTTCTGCTCCATTTCATCTACTTAGAGGTAAAAAATCAGGACAAACTATTCAAGATGTGAAAAGTTATGGATTAACCGATACATTTTCTATTTTTCCAAGACTTTCCAAAAATAAGTATAAGCAAACAGTTGAACAGTTGATTAACCTCCAATTAATCACGCTTAATCAAGATAAGATTCCTTCATTAACTCAAAAAGGTACAGCCATTAAAAATAAACTAGCGACTTTAGCAATAAACGGTTGGTTGTATCGCGGGAATGAAATGGTATTTTTTCAAAGATTGTCATTGTTTATACAAACCCTTTCACATGTGAATGCTCAAGCCATGAATTTTATTCCCATACAAAAAGACGAAAAAATACAGAAATGGGTCCGTCGTTTTATATCTAAAGTTCCTTATAAAACACCAGAGTTTGCGAACGCTGTATATCAAGAAATAGAAAGTTGTTTGTATAATGCCCAATTAACAGAAATCCATCGTCAATTAATTGTCTACCGTTTAACTGGATTTCATATTACCGGTCACACATGGCAACAACTTGCTTATGATTTACAGGAGGAGCCAATAGATGTACAACTAAGATTTATAGAAGCATTGCATATTCTGTTAAATGAAATATTTGCGAAACCTACATATCCTATTCTTAAATCTTTAGCACATGAAGTTCGGGCATTAAATCCATTAACAGATTCCGCTTCTAAAACAGCTCAATTATATGCGGCTGGTAAGTCGCTCCACGACATTTCAACCATTCGTCAATTAAAACAAAGTACGATAGAAGATCATTTTGTGGAGATGGTTATGAATGGTGTTTGGATTGAATGGACAAGTTTTTTCCCGAATAATGACATAGAAGAATTAAATCGGTTAATAAAAACGACATCGACACATAAGTTGTCCATTTTAAAAGAACAGTTTCCATATCTATCATTTTTTCAATTAAGATTATTATTAGCTAGTAGAGGTGTGAACAATGACGACTGATGTATATCAAATTTTAAATGAAAAATTTGGGTATCAATCTTTTAAGAGTGGACAGCAGGAAATAATTGAAGCTGTGTTAAACAAGGAAGATGTAATTGGAATTTTGCCAACTGGTATGGGAAAGTCTTTGTGCTATCAACTCCCTGGTTATATGATGCCACATCCAATTATTATCATCTCTCCTCTAGTTTCACTTATGCAGGACCAAGTCGAACAAATGAAATTATTTGGTGAGAAAAAAGTCGTTGCCTTCAATTCTTTCTTACTACCAAATGAAAAACAACAAATTTTGCATCAATTGCCCAAGTATAAATTCATCTTTATTTCTCCTGAAATGTTTATGCAACCAAAAGTGTTATTAGCATTAAAAAGGACAGAAATTTCATTAATTGTGGCAGATGAAGCACACTGTATTTCTCAATGGGGTTATGATTTTAGACCGGATTATTTAAGAATAGGAGAAGCGTTTCATAATTGGGACAGACCTCCTGTTTTAGCTTTAACTGCGACGGCTACAACACAGGTTATAGATGACATTTCTCGTTTTCTTCACTTGCAAAACCCTTCTACCATCATTCAGTCATTAGATCGACCGAATATTAGGTATAAATCGATTTTTGTCGAAACAGTTGAGGAAAAATATAATAAGATTCTTAATCAAATACAATCTTTCGAAGGGCCAGGAATAATTTATACACAATCCAGGAAAAAAGCGGATGAGTACGCATTGAAATTAAAAGATGAGGGTTTTCGAGTTGCTTCCTATCACGCTGGAATGGAACCAATGGATCGGACACTGGTTCAACAGCAATTCGGACATCAAGAATTGGATTGGGTGTGTGCGACAAATGCTTTTGGAATGGGCGTTCATAAAAGCAATATTCGTCAAGTCATTCACGATCATATTCCATCATCAATAGCGAATTATTCGCAAGAGGTTGGTAGAGCTGGTCGAGATGGTAAGGACGCAATAGCAACACTGTTTTATTCCAATGATGATGAAGATATGACAGTCTTTATTTCCACTAATGACTTCCCTGATCGTTCACAAATCAATCTTTATTCAAAACAAGAAAATCCAAAAGATTTAGTCAATGATGGTATCATCAGTGAAACAACTTATCGTATTTTATCGTATTGGCTTGAAAAATATTCTGAAGCAGAAACAGTTCAAATAATGGAAAACTTAAGACATGAAAAGATACGTCAAATCTATCTTATGAAGGATTTATTAACCAACGAACAATGCCTTAGAAATCAATTGGTTTCCTTTTTTGGACAAGTACTTTCTTCAAAGCCACTTCATTGTTGTTCTGTATGCGGGATAAACGATAAAGAGCTTTTAAAACCAATGGCTCAACAACGTTCTAAGGATAAAAAGCATCGATGGAATGAACGGTTATCACTCATTTTTAATAGAGAATTATAATAGCTGCATTTACTTTTTCTACATATTTCGTCATAATAAGTACAGATGAATAGTAGAATAGGAGTTTTTACAACAATGAATAATGATGATTATAAACATAAAATTGATGAGCATAGAAAACCGATTACATTAGAAAATGAAAGTCGTTCTAACTCTCGTGTAACAAGACGCTCAACTAAACCAAATGTTGACCAACCTAAACCACGTCGCAATCTTTTACTTCCAATATTATTTACCATTTTCATATTAATTCCAGTTGGATTTTTGATTTATATTCAAGTCTTTTATCAGCCAAACCAAAATGAAACTGCCATAGTAAAGGATAGTGAATTTGAATATGAAGAAAACAAACAAAATCTTGTGGATTCGGAGGTAGCCGACGAAACGGATGAATCTAATACTGATTCTTCGAAGGAAGATGAAGAAACAGAACCTATAGAACCAGTTGCTAAGGATGAAGATTCTGAAAATGAAGTTACTCAAGACGAACAAGAAGATACAGAAGAATCAGTCGAACCAGAAACTTCTGAGAAGAGTCATGTTGTTCAACCAAATGAAACGCTTTATAGAATAGCGATGAACTACTACAATTCACCAGATGCTGTTCAAAAAATTAAAGAAGCAAATGGATTAACATCAGATTCAATTTCAACTGGGCAGACACTAATATTGCCATAAATATTTTCGTCAAAAAAAGGGATAGAATATTTGATTGTCGAATAGGTTAAGTATTGACAATAGAATGAGGTGTTTTAATGTTTGCTAAAAGTGTAATGATTCCAAAAGAAAAATGTATTACAATTCAAAACTCAGCTTCGTTAAATGAAGCATTGGACTTACTGGAAAAACATCAACTAGATGCTTTACCAGTAGTTGAAAATGGTCTTTATAAGGGAATTTTGAATCGATATATTGCGTACCGTGCATTTTATTTCAGTGGTTTAAGCAAAGATGAGTTTTTATCACATACTTTACTTAAAGATGTAATAACTAAATCGGATACTTTTTTAAATATCGAGGATGTATTTGAAAATTCATTTCTGCAATTAAATGACTTCCCAATTATTGCCGTTGTCGAAGAGGATAAATTCCAAGGAATAGTGACCCGGTATGATATGATGAATCAATTCAGAAGTGCTTTTGGTATGGATCGTCCAGGCGTTCGAATCAGTTTTACCTCCGTGGAATCAGAGGGCCGAATTGCTAGACTTGGGGATATCATTCAAAAGTTCCATGAATCCGTTATCTCACTTGTGACATTTGATGAGACTGACAAGTTGTTAAGAAGAATTGTTTTAAAGATCGAAAAGAAAGACAACGTTCAAAAATTCTTAAAGGAATTAGAACGTGCTGGCTTCCGCGTTTTGCACATGGAAGAAGATTAATGATAAAATAGCTATACCAAAATATCTAAAAGGTTGAAGGGGGAACCCTTCACCTTTTTTCTTTTGACTACATATTAAAGAAATGTATGAAAACAGCTATAATGTAGATAACGAGGTGTGATATATGAGATATTTGTTTAGTTTTTTTGGTTTAATGAGTTTAATACCAATGTATATGTTCAAAAAGGCATTTGAAACGAACTTGTTATATCAGCAAGTAATTCATGAATCTTTTGATCATAAACCATCTTTCCGACTTTTTTTTATATCAGATATTCATCGTCGTAAAGTATCGAAAAAACTAGTAGAAAAAGTAGGCACTAATATGGATGTGGTCATTATTGGAGGTGACCTAGCAGATAAGCGAGTAAATAAGCAACGGCTAGAGGCTAATTTGCTTCAATTAGCCAAGATAGCACCAATTCTGTACGTTTGGGGTAATAATGATCGAGAAGTGGGTGAACAAGTCATCCGTGAAAAGATAGCTAAAGTGAATGGTCAAATTATCGAAAACAGCTCACTTTTAGTTAGAGATGGAGTTCCTAAAATTCAACTTGTGGGTATTGATGACGTGTCATCAGGAAAAGCAGATATAAAACGGGCATTCGGTAATATGCAAAATGAGGATTATGTAATTTTTGTATCCCATACGCCTTCCGTCTTTTCCAAAGTAGTCGAACTTTATCATCCAAATCTGTTACTCGCTGGACATACTCATGGAGGACAAATTCGCTTAGGTAAATATGGATTATATCCAGTTGGTAAATTTGAAGCTGCGACGAACCCTGTATCACTAATTAGTAATGGGTATGGTACTTCACTTATTCCATTTAGATTAGGTGCTTCCCCTGAATGTCATATTATTACGATTAGTGGTAAATTCTGTACAGAAGATAAATAAAACATATACAATGCTCCGCTATCCCCAACACAACCTCACTGTCAGAGGTTTTTTTACGATGTGCATTAAGCTAATTAGTTGAGAAGTATGATTATCTCTCCTATCATTAGATGGGAGATTTTTAATTTTAGTTTAATAATTATAGTCAAAAAAGATCGTATTAAGTTCTTCATTAGCATAGTGATTAAATAAAGGAAGTGTTTCATTTGGAAAAAGTAGATGCAATTGTTGTTGGAGGCGGTCCTTGTGGATTGGCTGCAGCCATTTCCTTACAAGGTATTGGATTAAACCCTATAGTCATTGAGAAGGGCAATGTAGTTGAAGCTATACATAAATACCCAACACACCAAACATTTTTTAGCACAAGTGAAAAACTATCAATAGGTGATATCCCGTTTATTATTGAACAAAGGAAACCGAAAAGAAATCAAGCACTTGTTTATTACCGTGAAGTAGTTAAGTTGAAAAATATACAAGTCCGACGTTATGAAAATGTTGAAAAAGTGGTCAAAAAGAATGGCATTTTTGAAGTGTATACGTCGAAAGGGTCTTATTCATCCGAATATGTCATAATTGCGACAGGCTATTATGATCATCCAAATCAACTGGATGTACCTGGAGAAAATTTAGAAAAAGTGCATCATTATTTTAAGGAAGGACATCCATACTTTCAAATGGATGCCGTAGTTATCGGTGGTAAAAACTCTGCAATTGACGCCGCTTTAGAACTGAATAAAGCAGGTGCAAGAGTGACAGTTGTTTACCGAGGAGACGATTATTCATCAAGTATAAAACCTTGGATTTTGCCTGAATTTTTGGGTTTGGTAAGATCCGGTGAAATAAACATGATGTTCAATTCACATGTAGAAAAAATCGATGAACTTACCATTCATATAAGACAAAATGGTCAACTACATCAAATGAAAAATGATGTTGTATTCGCCATGATTGGCTATCATCCTGATCATCAATTCCTAAAACACATGGGAGTTCGCATGGATAATGATACGGGAAGACCATTTATCAATGAACTAACGATGGAGTCAAACGTTGAAAATCTATATATTGCAGGAGTTTTAGCTGCAGGGAATGATGCGAATGAAATTTTCATTGAAAACGGACGATTTCATGGTGAACAAATTGCTACCGCCATTAAAAATGGTCAACATTAAAGAGAGCTGCTCATTGCAGCTCTCAGCTTCTCGACAAAAGTATTTACAAAAGCAATTTTGCACAAGTCGTTTGCGACGAGTAACCTCAGGAGCACAGGTTTTTTGAGAAGGCTGAGGCCATGCGCCAAGCCTACGGAAAGCGGATTGGTGGTCCCTGCCGGTTATACTATACAGCTTTGTCTACAGTCTATAGAGCTGCTCATTGCAGCTCTATTTATGTGGTCAAATTTAATAAGTTAAAAATAGCGAAGGAATATCAGATGAAATCTTTGATTGAGAAAGAGTTAACAATAATTTAATACGAGCTTTTTGTCCATTTAACCCATGTGCAAATATTACACCCATTTCCTCAAGCATTTTGCCACCACCTTCATATCCATATACGGGTTGCGAAATTCCGTTGTAACAACGAGAAACAATAACGACATAAATGTTTTGTGACAATAACTGACGAATAGCTGGAACGATTGCGGGAGGAACATTCCCCTGTCCAAGCCCTTCCAAAATTAATCCATCATAGTTATTTTCTCCAATTGAAGTAATCAGATCCGCATCCATTCCTGCATATACCTTTAACATGGCAACTTTTTTCGTGATTTGTTGAACCTGAAAAGTTTCATGTTGGATAGGTGAGTGGTGAAAGTGT
>JBEVEQ010000089.1:0-2737 GCA_040512715.1 Paenisporosarcina sp.
TGCCTTTAAGACATTTCTCCTTAACATTTTTTGAAATGCACCAAGCATATCATAGACATTCAATGAATCATCGAAAAAGGATAGCTGAGAGATTTGTTGAAGATCTGATAAGTCACTTGGAGGTCGAGTGAAATATTGAGCGCGTGAATGTTCCAGTTCTTGAAAGGCTTCTGCTGCTTCTTTGTATTTTCTGTATTCAATTAAACGACTAACGAGTTCATCCCGTGGATCGGGGCCATCCATCTGAAGGTCGAGATCATCGACTTCACCTTCATGAATAGGTAAAAGCATTTTACTTTTAATGGCAAGGAGTGAGGCCGCCATCACTAAATATTCACTTGCTTCATTTAACTCCATCACTTGCATTGCACGAATATGATCCATATATTGAACTGTTAATTCTGCCATTGGAATATCATAGATATCAATTTCCAAACGATGTATTAAATGCAATAATAAATCGAGAGGACCCTCAAACGCCTCTAACCTTACTTTATAAGACACAGTCTCTCCCCCTACCAATGTAATCAAACTTTAGTATAGAGGAATGGTGAACAGAATGCATCCGTTGTTTCATCCACTTTTTTTGCAATTTATACTTTATTTCAATGAGCAACAAGATTATTTTGAATGTCATGAGGTTTTAGAGGAATATTGGAAAAATGTTGCACCTAATGATAAATCGCATGCTTTAACGGCTTGGATATTACTTTCTACAGGTATGTATCACTGGAGACGAGGTAATTTTATTGGAGCTGAACGATCTTTACTAAATGCTCAAAAAAGATTTGATTTGCAACCTGAGAGTGTTTTTTACCAAGGGATTCAGATAGACGAGTTGCTAACAAAATTAAAGAATTCCATAGAACTTATCAAAAAAAAGAAAGAATTTAAGCCATTCACCATTTCCATTATTTCAGATGATTTACAGCAACATGTTCAAAATCAACAAATGCCAATTCCACTTCTAGGTGAAGAACTTATACACAAACATATGCGACGAGATCGAAGTGAAATACTAAAAGCAAGAGAAGAAAAAAGAAGGAACAGACATTAATCGTCTGTTCCTTCTTTTTAATTGATACATTTATCAATAAAAGGTTTTGTAACTTCAGTTGCGGTCAATACAGTGCAAGGCAAAAAATGTTGTACACTGTTTACCATATCTTTCCCAATGCCATCTCCGCGATGTGATGGATTCACCGTAATGTGTTGAATGATGCATACATCCTCCACTGATTCTATACCTATTAAGCCAACAAAATCTTCTTCTTTTTTCCACATGAATAAATGCCAATTGGGATTAGTTTCATACAATTGCATCGATTCCTGCAATTTTTTTAAAGCTTTTTCCTCTGGCATGAACGATAGAAGTCCCATCGCTATTTTTTCACATGATTTTTTATAACGTACTAACATAATTGGTATCCCTCTTTTTTGTTCCCTTTAAGCACCATGAATCATCCTACATGATTAAGAAAAGAATTTCAACTCAGAATCCGTTACTCCTGATCTAACTATCGATTAGGTGCAATGAAAACCCAATATATAATACCCCATAAAATCCCGATTAAACCTATAAAAATAAATAACCAAATATTTTCTTTTTTCATTTTGTATCACTAAGTGGTTCATCGTATAAAGAAACATCTAAACGCACCAAATCTTCAAATGTTTCTCTCTTTATGACTAAACGATGGTTTCCATTTTCGACAAAAACAACTGCTGGTTTTGCAAGTCGATTATAATTACTTGCCATAGAATAGCCATAAGCTCCAGTACAAAAGACTGCTAAATAATCACCAGCATTGGCTTTTGGGAGATTAATTTCTTCAATCAATTTGTCACCAGATTCACAGCATTTACCTGCAATTGTATAGGTTGTATCAGCATCTGAGAGCATATTATTAGCAATAGCAGCATCATATTTAGCCTGATAGAGAGCAGGACGAATATTGTCAGACATTCCACCATCCACTGCTAAATAGGTACGAGTTAATGGAATCTCTTTTTGAGAACCTATCTTATACAAAGTTGTACCAGCATCACCGACTAAAGATCGACCTGGCTCAATCCAAATCTCTGGCATTGGATAATCCACATGATTTAATTCGTCTCGAATTGTATGAATCATATCTTCAACATAAACAGAAGGTTCAAGTGGGGCATCCTCTTCTGTATAACGTATGCCAAATCCTCCACCTAAGTTAAGTACCTCGCATATAAAATTATTTTTTTGATGCCAATCTTTCATTTTGCCAATTAGCTTTTTAGCAGCCAGTGAAAAAGCTACTGTATCAAAAATTTGAGAACCAATATGACAATGCATTCCTAATAGCTGAATGGATGGATGGTTTTTTACAGACTGAAACGCTAAATCTGCTTGACCATTCATTAAGTCGAAACCAAATTTTGAATCCGCTTGTCCAGTAGTAATATAATCATGTGTATGTGCCTCAATGCCTGGAGTAACTCGAAGTAAAATACGCATTCTAACTTTCTTCTCACTTGCAATTGCTTTTAAACGATCGATTTCATGAAAATTATCAACGACGATACATCCAATTTTAGATGAAATGGCAAATTCTATTTCTTCATCACTCTTGTTATTCCCATGAAAATGAATTCGTTCAACCGGGAAACCTGCACGGATGGCCGTAAACAGTTCTCCGCCTGAGACAACATCCAAAGATAATTTTTCTTCAGCTGCAAGTTGATACATTGCTATACTTGAAAA
>JBEVEQ010000116.1:0-5359 GCA_040512715.1 Paenisporosarcina sp.
ATAGGATATCCATTGACTTCTTAACAATCTTATTTCAGCTGTTTCTTATCCAGTTTACCAAGAGAAGTATACGGCATTTGATCAACCATGATTATGTCTCTTGGCATTTGGAACCTTGCCACCCTGCCACGTAACCATTCTTTTAGATCCTCATTGGTTATCGTTGCGTTTTTCATTGGAAGTACGAATGCTTTTAGTCTTTGCCCAAATTGTTCATCAGTGATTCCAATTACAGCGACATCTTCAATTTCTGCATGCTCAATTATCACCTGTTCAACTTCAATGGGATAAACATTCTCACCACCGGAAATGACCATATCGTCTGTTCTTCCTCGTAAAAAATAATATCCTTGTTCATCACGGAACCCTAAATCACCGGTTTTAAGCCAAATACTCTTTTTATTTCGCATGGACCATTCATTTGAGATGCACAATTGCCCAATCTCTCCTACTGGTAGCTCCACCATGTTTTTATCCAACACCTTCAATTTAACGCCGTGTATTTTTCTGCCAATTGTTGTTAAGGAATACTGTAAATCATCTGGGGTGGCAATCATATTTAAGCCCGCTTCTGAAGTTCCATATAAATTGAATAAAACGCCTCCTAACTTAGTTTGTGTCTCACCTATTAGTCTAGAACTAAGCCTGGCCCCTCCAGATGCGATACATTTAAGTGACAGTAAATCTTCTGCCTGATGCGTTAACATTTTTTGCAACATCAATGGAACAACAGTAGTGACTTCTACTTGATGTTCACGAATGATCTGACATGCTTGTTTTGCATTAAATCCTTTACTGACCAAAACCTTTTTCCCCAATGCGGTGAATAAAAGCAGTACGCCCAAACCGTATCCGTGATAGATAGGTGTCGCTATATAGGCAGTTTGATGTTCTAACATATTTAATTTATTGATAAACGCTAGAAAAGGATTTAAGTAATTAAAGACTGACGGTTTGTGTGCAGCTTCCTTCGATAATCCTGTAGTCCCACCTGTCTGAAGTACTAGTTTACTCCTAGCCGTTTTTGGCAGGTTTTTGGTATTAACTGTCCTCATATGCAAAAAATTATTAATGGCCGGTAACTGATCATGATAGCTTATAATTTTTGTGTTATTAAAATGCGATTCCTCGACTGTTGCACTTAATTCATGATCATAAATCAGAACATCAATTTTTTGGCGTTCAAGTAATCCTCGCAATTGAATTGCACTTATTTCAGCATTCAGTAAATACATGTCTGCGCCTAATTGAGAAACTGCAAACAAAGATTTAATCAATGAAGCGTGATTGTGACAGAGAAAGCCTACCTTCTGACCTCTATCAATTGGAATGTTTTCCTTCAAAGCAATCGCTAACTTTTCTGAATGCAACAAGAGTTGTTTATATGTTAACGTCTCATTGTCATCCACTATTGCGATTCGGTTTCCATAGGTATTTCCTGCAAAATATAGTAAGCTCATAATATTTATCCCACATTTATTGAAGGCAGAAATTAAATGAGATAACCTCATTGGAGAAAGTAAGTTAATTTTGTACAACACATAAATAAGCTTAAAGATCCTCATGATACTTCCCTCTTTTTCTTAACCTACGCGTACTAAAAAATTCGAAACCGCTTCTAAAATGTAGGGAACCAAGCTGTCCAAATAATAGCCACCAAGGCTGATATCTCTTCCTTTTTGTGTATAAGGATTTAGCAATGATTTTGGCAACATGTTTTGGGGACATGGCAGGTGCTTTATTATAAGCAGCAGTTGGTTCAATCATTGGTGTTTTGACTAGTGGCAAATAAATGGATGTCGTCGATATCCCCATGGCATTCAACTCCGGTTCTGCAGAACGAAACCAACAATCAAAAGCAGACTTGGAGGCCTGGTAGGCTGCCCAAAAAGGAATCGGTAATATTAAAACGTTTATTGTCGATATATTGATGATTTGTCCTTGGTTTTTTTTTAGGATAGGAATGGTTGATAATAGCAATTGCACAGGTGCAAAATAATTGATTGCCATAGTTCTGTTGAAATCGTGGTAGCGATCTAGTGAATCTGGAATCGACCGTTTGATTGATAGACCTGCATTGCTTACGACTATATCCAACCCATTTGGTAAATGGTGAATAAATGTTAGTAGCCCATCCATCTCTTCCTGATTTCGGAGATCTGAACGGTATACAGTTACTTTAGCAACTTTCTCATCGATTATCTTTTTAATCGTAAGAAGCTTTTCTTCCCTTCGAGCAACTAAAATCAAATGACAATTTGCTTCTGCAAGGTCATAAGCTAATTGCTCCCCAATTCCAGAACTGGCGCCTGTAATTAAAACAGTTTTACCTTGGAGTTCAGTCATCAATTTTGTTTTATTCAGATAAGTAGGTGTAAATAAAAATCTTTCTAAGAGATTATATGTATGCAAGTCTAAACCTACTTTTCTTTAGAATAATAAACTAAATATTATGAAACTTATAAATATATTAGCATAAATATCCAGCCAAGATGGTTGCCATTGTTAGAAAAACATAGCTTGCACCCCAAAATGGTGCAAGGAATGTCAATTCTTATACGGATATCCGTAAACTTATACTTTCTTATCTGTGCAAAAAAAGTCCCGCTCACTTGAGCAGGACTCTTTGATATTTATGATTTCCTAGACTTCACTTTTAGTCTCTTGTTTTGGAACCTTCCATTTGAACACGTTATTTAACATTTTATAAATTTTACCTGATTCTTTTGTTAGAATTGGTCCAAATATTGCGAGGATTAAAACATAAAGTGCTGAAAATGGTTGCAATATCGTCATAAGTCCACCTGCAAGACCTAAATTGGCCATGATGATTGAAAATTCTCCACGCGATACGATGGTGAGTCCAATATTCGTAGAAGCTTTATGGGACAATCCAGCTTGTCTCCCTGCAATCATACCAGCAACAAAATTCCCAATAAGAGTAATAGCTACTGCACCTAATGCTAGCCAGATTGCTCCGCCTAATGAAAAGGGATCAATGCTTAAACCAAAACTGAAAAAGAAGATAGCACCGAAGAAATCTCTGAATGGAATGACTAAATGTTCGATTCTCTCTCCTTGATCGGTTTCCGAGAAAACCAACCCTAATAATAAAGCACCAATAGCTTCTGCGACATGAATTGTTTCCGAAAATCCTGCAATAAAGAATAAGGAAGCAAATACAACAATGATAAATATTTCATCCGAAGCTATTTTAAGCAGTTTGTTGAGAATAGGAGTTGCCTTTCGTGCAACGATAAAGAAGAGTAGCATATAACCAAAAGCAATTAAAACTGAGATGAGAGAACTACTTATGGAGGTTGAATCCCCTAAAATCAGACCTGAAATTACCGATAAATATACAGCTAAAAATATGTCTTCAAACATGATAATTCCAAGAATTAATTCTGTTTCCGAATTACCCGTTCTTCTTAAATCAACTAAAACTTTAGCAACGATTGCACTTGAGGAGATGGTGATGATTCCTGCAATGATTAAAATCTCTTTTAGGGGAAAACCCATGATAAATGCGTAGAGAAGACCAAGCGAGAAGTTGATTAATATGTAAATGGTTCCACCAATCGCAATGGATTTTCCGGATCGAATTAATTTCCCAATTGAAAATTCAAGACCAAGATAAAATAATAAAAACAGAACTCCAATCCGGCCTAAAAATTCAATAAAAGGAGCACTTTCAATAAATTTCAAATCAATAATCCCTATAACAGGAGCATGAGGACCCACAACCATTCCTAAAATGATTAAAAACGGAATGATAGAAAAGTTAAGTTTATTCGCTAATATTGCAGCAATAGCAACAAGCACAAGTGCAGTTCCAATTTCAAAAATTAAATGATCCATCCATTATCCCCCTCCTGTTGAAAACAAGTCTTTGATGGCTTTCTTCACGTTTTTTCTTTCACCAGAGATAATTACCATATCACCAACAGCTAAGTTAGCATCGGGACCAGGATTTAATAGTTTTTCTTTATTTTTCTTCATAATGGCAATGACATTGATGCTGTAATTGCTTCGTATATCGATTTCACCAATAGTCTTACCTAAAATCTGAGCTCCTTCTTCAACTTTAAACCACTCGATTACAAGATCATCAAAAGCGAGTTCAATTGTTTCAAGTGCTTTCGGTTTATAAACCATTCCCCCAAGAATACTAGCAATTTGTCTTGCTTCTGAATCATTAAACGTCACACTTGAAATACTTTCATCATAGTCATCTTCATCGTAATGATACATTTCTCTTCGTCCATCATCATGAATAACAATGACCACCTTATCTTTACTGTTTGTAATTGTTTCAAATTTTCTTCCGATACCTGGAAGATCACTTTCGCGAATATTCATTATTTTTCCTCCTCTTTAGTCTTTATTGTTTAAATGCAATTTTGCTTTTTGAATTATTTCTTTAAATTTTTCGTCACTTAATATTTCTTCTAATTCATTCAAATACTTCAAATTTGCTTTCGTCATGATGACAAATCCGTCTTCTTCAATAAAAGTAAGGCGATCCCCTTCGTGAACATCAAGAACCATCCGAATACTTTTAGGGATAGTTACTTGTCCTTTTGAGGTCATTTTCGCTATTTCCAACTTTTACCCCTTCTTTCCTTCTTGCAATTCTTACAATCCTTACAATCCTCACTTCCTTACTTCCTTACTTCCTTACTTCCTTACTTATATATTAACATACTCTTACACTGTGCGAGCGTATGGCTTTTCTTATACTAATAGCTTAAACCTTATATTTTCTGATTAGTACAAGAATATAAAGGTCAACACAAATATGTACATTTTTAAAATATCATTTCCACAAGAAAACCCTACTCAAGTGAGTAGGGATTCTTTTAAGTACTATTTTGTCGCCTTTCTGCTACCCACCAATCGATATGAGCTAAGTTAAAAATAATGATATTACGAATCGGAATGGTATGTGGTATTGCTCTATTCTGTACAAGAAAGTTTAGCTCATCCTCAGATAGCGGATAGTCAACAGAGTCAAGGTAGACCATTAGGCTCCTAAGTCCTTGAACTTTTCTCATTTAACACCTCCCATTAAGTCTTCTTAACTCCTGATAAAAAGGAAGAAGACTTAGCGTTAGTCGTTAAATCAATGTGGCTATTTATTTCATACCCTTTATTCAAAAAAATATGCTTTTATCTAAAATTTTTCGGTTCAATCTTCTTAATAAAAATTAGAGGTATTGGTTAAAAGCTACCGTTTAATAGGAATTACGTTTTATTTTACATCAGAAGGGAAAAGAGTATTTAGCAAGACCATCTTATAAGGGAGGTTTTAGTATGGGACAAAAAGGTCAAGATAATGACAACCAACAAAATAAAC